>CAYIZO010000011.1:0-11150 GCA_964368005.1 uncultured Candidatus Saccharibacteria bacterium | reverse complement strand
AGCACCGCTTACAGGACAAGAGATAGAGCAATATTGCAAAGAGGTAGTCGGTTGGAGCCCTGTCGGAGAAAAAGAAATTCAAAAAGAGTTTATTTTTAAAACTTTCAGACCCGCGATTGCGTTTGTTAACCGTGTTGCAGAAATTGCTGAGGCCGAAGGGCATCACCCTGATATTGCGATACATTATAATCGTGTAATTCTTTCATTCACAACGCACGCGATAGGAGGTCTCTCTAATAACGATTTTATAATGGCTGCAAAAATTGATGAATTACCATTTTCGTCAGATTGACAAAAGTATAAAATTGTATTAATTTCTGATACAGAATGTTTGATAAAAGGAGGAGCCGATGAAAAAGCAAATAGTTACACCGCTACTCGGGCATGTGTTGCAAAAAATCGCTCCTCAAATCGGGGCGACTGTTGTTATGGAGCCTGAGTGGGGTATCGCTGGCCAAATCATTTTTAAAAATGGCAGAAAGCGATATTTCAGATACTCAAGCATTGATTGCAATACTCTTGGGGCTTCTGAGGTCGCTCAAGATAAAGATTACGCAAATTTCTTTATGCGTCGTATGGGGTACCCGACCATACCTGGGAGAACGTTTTTCTCTCATGATTGGGCGCGCGCCATTGGCTCACGGAGAGATATCGATGCCGCATATCGATACGCTAAAAAACTTGGTCTGCCGGTTTTCATAAAACCAAATAGCGGCAGTAAAGGCTCTGGCATTTCACTCGCGCATACAAAGCAAGAGTTTTACCGAGCTATGAACGCTGCATTTAAGCGCGACAAGGTTGTACTCGTCCAGCGACCAGTCGCCGGCAAAGACTACCGTGTTGTAGTTCTCGACAAAAAAGTAATTTCGGCATACGAGCGCATCCCACTCAATGTCGTCGGTGATGGAGTATCAACTATACACGAATTGTTGGGCGCGAAGCAAAAACTGTTTATTGCTTCAAGTCGAGATACGAGGATTAGGCATGGCGATCCACGCATTGAAGAAAAACTAAAACGCCAAGGGCTTAATGCAAAGCACATTCTCGCCAAAGGCAAACGCGTTTTTCTACTCGACAACGCAAACCTGTCTACCGGCGGAGATTCGCTTGATGTGACCAAGAAAGTACACCCTGAGTTTCGTGAAATTGCGGTACAGCTAACACGCGATATGGGGCTTCGGTTATGCGGCGTTGATCTTATGGTACAGGGCGACATTAGTCAAAAACCTAGCACCTACTGGGTCATTGAGATTAATGCCGCGCCAGGCTTAGATCACTACGTAAAAACAGGTCGCGAACAAGAACGAATAGTCGAAGATTTGTATTTAAAAGTGTTAAAAAGCCTTGAGCGATAACGCTCACCGCCAAATACTGGAGCCCACCCCTCCAGTATTTTTTATTTTAGGTAGTCTTTGTGCTATGCTTTACACATAATAATATATGCTCAGATCTGAAATATTGATTGAATTCTATGGCAAAAAAGATAATTCTTGATGGCAAGAGCCTAAAAATTGAAGACATTGTTGCCATAGTGCACGATTCGAGTGTTTTAGTAGAGGTTTCTGAAAGCGCTTTTTTACTATGCAAAAAGACAGAAGATTATCTACATAGTTCGCTCAACGGCAAAATTATTTACGGTATCAATACAGGTTTTGGGCCGATGGCATCGCATGTCATAAATAACAGCCAGCTCGAACAATTACAAGAAAATCTTATCCGTAGTCACGCGGTAGGCATGGGGGAGCCAATTCCAAGTGATTATGTACTTGCAGCCATGGTAGTACGCCTTAATACGCTCGCTCGCGGGTATTCAGGCGTATCGCGCGATCTTCTTGAGCGTTTACAATTTTTCATCAATAAGCGTATTTTGCCCGTCGTTCCTGAGCACGGTGCGGTAGGAACATCGGGTGACCTTGTACAGCTTGCTCATATCGCGCTCGCAATTCTCGGTGAAGGCGAAGTGGTATACACAGGTACTCAGCAACCTGTCCGCAAAATACTTGGTAAATTAAAAATTTCTGAAACTTATAAACTTAAAATTAAAGAGGGTTTAGCTCTTATCAACGGCACTTCAATGATGTCGGGTATTGCAGCACTCGAAGTAACGCGTGCAGAAAACTTACTTCAAATTGCAATACAAAACGGTGCGCTCGCTATGGAGATGGTTCATGCGTTTGCTGATGGAATTGCCGTAGAGCTTCATGATCTTCGCGCACACAAAGGGCAAGGGGTTATCGCTCATCGCCTCCGTGAAATTCTTACATCATCTAAACTTCTTCGTAGCAGAAAAATACTCAAAGGTGGCGATAGCTTCGCAGAAGATGTCCACAAATTACCAGAGAGTATACAAGAGATTTATTCACTTCGTTGTATTCCTCAAATATTAGGTCCGGTACACGATGCTATTGAAATTGCTAAAAATATTATAACGACTGAAATTAATTCGGTGACGGACAATCCGATCATCGATGTAGAGAGCGAATATATTTATCATGGTGGCAATTTTCATGGTGATTATATTGCATATGCGATCGATCAACTCAAAATGACGATAGTAAAATTGACCATACTTTCTGAGCGTCGTATAAATTTCTTCCTTAACGAAAATATAAACAAACACTTTCCGCCGTTTATGAACCTCGATAAGCCTGGCCTTACACTTGGATTACAGGCTCTACAATTTGTGGCGACCTCGACTACTGCAGATAACCAAACCTTAGCGTATCCACATTATACGCATTCAATACCAACAAATGGTGACAACCAAGACGTGGTAAGTATGGGGACTGATGCGGTATTATTTACCGCAAAAGTTATCCAAAACGCACACATCGTACTTGCGATTGAACTCATAACTCTCGCTCAAGCGGTAGATTTTTGTAACGAACACAAAGAGCTATCATCACAATCGCTTGAGTATTTCAAGAAATTGCGTGAAGTGTTACCAGTAATTAAAGAAGATAGAGTTCTAGTATACGAGCTACCAAAAGTAGTAGAAATTTTACAAAAAACTATTTGATATGAAAGCTCCCAAGGATATTCTTGCGGCGTTTGATTTTAATAAAAAAACCGATTGGCTCGAACAATATCACCATTTTGATATTCGGGGGTTTGAACGGCTACTCATTACAAAACCTGAAGTTTTTTGGCAACGCGAGGGCGAGCGGCGTGCGTTAAAATTATTTCATGAGGCAGCGGTACGCGTACCTGCATATAAAGATTTTCTCAAGAAACATAAAGTTCGCGCAAATAGTATCCGAACTATAAAAGATTTCGCTCAAGTTCCAACGACTGACAAAAAAAATTATATTAATGCATATCCACTCGAAAAGCGCTGCTGGGATGGTAATCTTGCGCGACTCAATTTACTTGCGATAAGCTCGGGCACGACTGGCGAGCCTAAGTTTTGGCCGAGAGGGGGATATCAAGAGTTTGAAGCGAGCATCATACACGAACTCATTTATCGCAATAGTTTTGATATTGATAAACATCGTACCCTACTTGTTATTGGCTTCCCAATGGGTGTATATGTATCAGGAGTAGCAACGCTATTTCCGAGCTTACTGATAGCTGGCAAGCAATATAATATGTCAGTCGTAAGTCCAGGCAACAACAAAGCTGAAGTGCTTCGATCGGTACAAAATTTACAAAAAGATTTTGAGCAAATAATATTGGTAGGTCATCCATTTTTTATTAAAGATGTTGTTGAGACAGGGCGTAGGCAAGGGATTCATTGGTCGCAAAAGCGCCTACATATGATGTTTTGCAGTGAAGGATTTAATGAGACCTGGCGCAAATATGTCATTACTGAAACAGGGCAACGCTTTGGCTTGCGTAGTACCGTGAGTACTTATGGATCGTCAGAGTTGTTGCTTATGGCGCACGAGACCCCGCTTTCGATTTACGTGCGGAGCCTTATGGATAAAAGTATAAAATTTAAAGAGCAACTTATCTCGACTCCTTGGGTACCGAGCATATTCCAATACAATCCAATTATGCGATACATTGAATCAGCGGGCAGCGATTTGATTTTTACCTCGCCGAGTGGTTTGCCACTTGTTAGATATAATTTGCACGATGGTGGTAGTACTATGACATTTCAAAATATTCTCGCAACACTCGACTTACAGCACTCATCATGGCGTAAAGAATTACACGCAGATTCAAAATCAAATACAATATGGCAATTGCCGTTAGTACTACTTGGTGGCCGTACTGACCAAACAATAGTATTCTATGCAGCAAATATCTACCCAGAGCATATTCATCTAGCGCTCAATTATGGTCCATTCCTCAAAAAACTTACGGGCAAATTTACGATGCACAAACATTATCTTAAAAATCTCGATGAGTTTTTAGAAATAAATATCGAGCTCAAGCCAAATATGCTCGCGAGTAAACGCCTAGCGAACGACATCCAAAAACATATTACCGAAAAATTAATGGAAATAAATATGGAATACTTGTTTATCTCACAACATTATACAAAGGACTTACGCCCCATCATCAAATTACGCCCATATCAAGACGAAAAACATTTCAAGGCAGGCCTAAAGCCTAAGTACATTATAGATTCTAAAGTGTAAGAGATTTCTTTTTTCTAGCAATGAGCGCAAGAGTTTCTTCATAGTGACCTTTACCAAGAAACAGCGGATAAAAGGTTTTGTCAGATTTTATAATATTTTTTTGCGTGTGCCCAATTATTTGACCTTTTTTGATGAGTTTAAAATCGTTTAGAGTAGCGTTTTGCTGAAATTTCTTATCAACTGTATAACGTCCAGAAACAGTATAAAGAATTTTGTTGCGGTAATATTTTTTTGTTCCTGCAACCATACCTAATCCAATCAATAATTTAATGACGTGTTGGAGTGCTAATTTATAATTATGACCAGATTTATCTGGGCCGTACTCAAGAGAAATTCCAACTCTACAGTGACTGATAAGCTCGTGACCACCAAAAACTTTTTGTTTTACAATAGCAATTTTTTGAATAGGCAAAAACTTTAACGCTTCTTTCGTACCCTTGTTTAGTTTAGTAATAATTGCAAGGTTATCAATATTAGAATTGGTAGCGTGTATATCTACTACTAAATCGTAACTATTAATTATATTAAGTAGGCGTGATGCAATTTTTTGTTCAGCATTACCATTAATACTGCCCGGGAAACTGCGATTAAGATCTTGATCAATGTATCTTTTTTTATGTAATAACGCTTGAGGATTAGCGATTATAGTTAATATATTTCCTTTTTTAATTTCAAGCTTACCGAGTGCTTCTATGACCTTTTTGCCTATAATTTCATCCCCGTGCAAACAACCAACAATGCAAACTGACGGCTTGTGTGTAGTGATTTTTTGTGTGGTTATTTGTGATTTTTTTACCATTACTAATAGTAAAATTTATTTTAAAAAAAAGGAAGGGGCTTAAACCCTTCCTTCAATAAGCAGATTCACAGAGTTTGAGGCAACGTAGAGCCCAAGAATAAATTTCTTCTATAGACTGCGTTGCGCCAAACATACGAAATTCAAGTGTTCCGTGTTTGGAAATACGGATTAAGTGCCAACATTTTCGTGGGTCTTTATCAAACCCATTTGCTTTTGCTTTCAAATGAAAATCTTCCCACGAATTATAATGCGGCGGTTGGTTGTCTGGAGCTACTTGAGCATATATTGATAATCGTTCTCCATGGGAGTGGTCACCTAGCTGTGAGAGATCTTCCGTGAACTGCCGCACACTGTTGTAAATACGTAAAGCTGTTTGTTGATCAAGCATACCAATGTGAATATGTGTTCCAATAACACGGCAAGCTGCTAACAAAATTTCACGCGGCATTTTTTCAGTGATGATCCTATATCGTCCTGTTGGATCTGGGTATACATCAAGCGGCATGTCTTCTGGGCCTACCTCATTGAATTGTCTTTTGAAGTTAAGCTCTCGCTCAACTCGAGTTAAAATATCTTCGTTATACTTTAACTCCGCCATTACGTTTTCAATTCGGCAAGGTCCAGAGCGATCTTCTATCTGACAAGCTGATAACTCATATCCAAACCGAGGAGAATCGCCGATTGTAGCAAGAACTTTCGAAGCCCAAGGTCTAATATTTCCCTCGTCATCAGCAATAAATGCTTCGCGCTCAATCCCAACGCAAAAGGCTAACTCTCTCTTGAAATTAAATTGATCTGTGAATGTCTCCATGTTTGTTTCTCCTTTACTTTGTTAAAGAACTGTCGGTAATTTTTACTTATGAAATATAAATAAAAATTCCGCCCTTTTTGCACAACAAAAAGTTATACAAAAAGGGCGGAATTTTTCCGTGGTGCCACCTTTCTTTCCCCGTAATTATTGGGGACGCTTTTACTGCCTCTCATATCTAAATATTCAACAAGAGATAGCAGTTTTCCCATGATTACGGAGGATGCCGGATTTCCACTAGTGCAGAAACCTCCTTGTTCCTTTAGTCTCTTCTTGACTTCTAGGAACTATCTGAACCCAGTCCTCGTTAATGATAATCTTAAACGAGGATTCAGAAGGATTTTATGTTATGTTATTCTGTAAACATCATAATACATGCCCATAAAAGAGTCAAGTCATTAAGCGGTCTTCTGACGGTTATTACCTCTTAAACTGCTACTTTATAAAATTGAATTATTTTATAATAATGCTATCTTTGCCCTAGACTTGTTCATCGTTAAAAAGAAGGAGGATATATAGGGGGCTCCCCAGACTTAAGAGGCCAGAGGCAATCAATTCATTTAACCCAAAAACTATAAGAGGTGTGTCATGGGTGGAAAGAATCATCAGCCGTGTAGTAGCTACTTGCCTGAATCAACAAAACTCTCTCGAGCATTGAGTATTGCATACGCGATGCTCGAGCTCGGAAACGTTGCTCTCGAGGATGCGATCATTACGGAGTTCGAAGGTGGTAAGGCACAAATCGAGCCAATCACGACTTTCCTCGAACGTTCTGAAAAATCTCTCGACGAAGCAGTACTATGTGCTGGTCTGCTCGAGCAACGCATGGACGAGCTCGGCTTCACGGACCTGCCTACATTGCACAAACTCGATCTCGACGCAATCGGCGTTGACTTCGGGGGTCGCGGGCTTGTAGATCTGAGCGCGTGGCAGCGTATCTCCGCCGAATATCGTGCTAAGGGATTTCGCGCGGTGCTCGGTGGTTTCAGAACGACAATTGCCACTCTCGCGGAAAACACGGTAATGCTCAGGACTCAGGTCACCGCGCTCGCACCCATTGCTTCATGTGGCGAGATTAGCCGCGTTCTTGAAGAAAACAGAGAAGGCAATATTAAGGTCACCTTCGCCAAGCTTTACACGGCTTGGAGCCAGTTCAATGAGGCTTTCTTGGCCTCAAGCCTCCTCTCGACAGAACTCTGGTATGCATTCAACAACTTCGGCTCGCTCACCAGCCCAACTTCACGGGTTCGTGCAGCCTGAGGTCTGCATAGTCGGATTCCAATTTACTACCCTTACGAGATATTTCTCGTAAGGGTAGTTTCATAATTAACTATTAATTTGTATAATAAACCATATGCAAAAACGATTGAGCAAAAATGTGCAAATTGTGCTCGCGATTTTAAAAGATGAGCTCAAGGGAGATATCAAAAGCGCTCTTAAAAAATTAACCTCTGATTATATCATGACATGGGTCTATAAATCTCCAAAGCATGGCACGCTATTTCCAAAAACTAAAAAGAATATAGAAGGAGAACTCGCAGAAGCGTATCCGATTAAAAGTCGTCAGTATGATATTAAGAATATTACTGAGGGAAACAATGTTGTTATGGTAGAAATGATTGAAAGTTATCCCGACCCTAAGACCAGAAAAGTATACCGTACTCCACTCGTAATTGTTTTGGAGATGAAAAATGGTAAAATTCGACGAGGTAGACATTATTGTGATCCAAAATTATCGTATTTATATCTAAAAAAATCGCAGCTCAAAAAAGTTTTTTCTTAAAATACTATTATGTCTCGAGCGCGAACACAACAGATCGATAAAATTATAAGAAATCTAGGAGATCTCAAAAAGCAGGGGTTTGAAAACATGTATGCGCTCGATGAAAATATTAAATTTTTTGAGGCAATGCGCTCACCAATTAAATACGTCAAGTGGTTTATAAATGAACGGCCAAAAATTAATGGTTCACAGCTTTTGGAGTTGTCAGATTTTCCACTTGGGCATGGTAGATGGGAAGCGATATTACAAACTGAACTTTTAGAAATTGAACAGTGGAAATTTCCTGATAATTTAGTGCGGTTTCGAAAAATATTATTAAACCAGATTGACAATATTGCAACTCTATCAAACCAACGTCCACTGCTACTTATGAGCTTAGGCTCTGGATCAATGGAAATAGAAAGACAAATTATTTTTGCTTTAAAAAAGATAAATTTTAAGAATAAGATTACTTTTATAGGAGTTGATTTATCACAAGCTTCGCTCGATACCGCAAAAAATAATTTAAAATTACTAGATATCCCGATCGAACAGGTGAGTAGTTTAAACGAAAAAGACTTAAATGCTTTACAGCAAAAGTACACGCAAAATCAGTTCACTATTATCTTATTAAAAGATAATGTATTTAATCTAGATAAGTATTTAAATGAAAAATTAGTTGACTTACTTTATCACACAAAATTTCGACATCACATTCTCCCCCAGCAAAAAGAACAATTAGATACGCTGGTTAAAAAACTATCTAAAAGAATTGTTGAGGCAGACCTTTTAAATAATTTATTTATGTTTATTGTGCCACTCATAGCTCGAACTCGTTGGTGGCATCCTATTTTGCTCAACGGAGGTATGTTTAGTAGCCTGAGATGCCCCACAAAACAAGAAATTTTAGATACAAAAAAAACTGGTTGGGATGTAAAAGTTTTTCCTGATGGCTATATCCGCTCATTTAATACCGGTGAGTGATTTAAAAAAAATTATTACCCTAGCATCTTTAGCACCATCAGGTGAAAATGCTCAGCCGTGGCAATTTAAAATTATTGATAATAAGATTTATCAATATTTAGTACCCGAGCGTGATCAGTCGGCATATAATTTTAATCAATACGCATCATACGTCGCCAATGGTGCAGCTCTCGAAAATATTGAAATTGCTTCGCGCGCGATGGGATACAATGCAACAATAGAAACCTTACCTAACGCTACAGATCATAATTTGATAGCAATAGTTACACTTGAAAAGTCTCAACCTCAAAATGAACCATTGTATGAGTTTATAGAAAAGAGAATTACGAATCGAAAACCATATAAAAAAGAACCCCTTACGGCAGAGCAAAAAAAAGCGTTGTTGAGCCAAAAAGTAAGCGAGGCAGAATTTTTATTAAACGATGATCTGATTAATATTCAAACTCTCGCAGATGTAGGCGCTACCAATGAATACATAATGCTTAATAATCAGGCTATACATAATTTTTTCTTTAGCCATGTGAACTGGACAGAAGCCGAAGAAAACGAAAAGCGTTATGGTTTTTATATAAAAACTTTGGAGTTATTACCTCCAGCACAGTTTATGTTTAAAGTTTTTAGCAAATGGAACCGCATGCGTATTTTTAAGGCACTCGGCTTTCCAAAAATGGTATTAAAACAAAATGCACAAATATACGCATCATCAGGCGCGATGGCAGCAATAACTATTACAAATACAACTCCTAGAGATTTTATTAATGCAGGCAGGCTAACTCAACGAGTATGGCTTATAGTCACAAAACTCGGTTTGAGCATGCAGCCTATGACCGGCATTTTATTTTTTATGTTGCGCCTGCGGGGTGGCGATACAACAGCATTTTCCCCTACTCAACAAGAACTCATTAAAACACAATACAAAAAAGTGGAAACTATTTTTCAGGTAAGCGATAATAAAACTATTACTATGATGTTTCGAATTGGCAACGGGGAAGCGCCGAGTGCTCAATCTTCTAAATATTCACTTGGGAAAGTCTTAGTCTCATGAGTTTATTTTTCAATTTAGATTTACTCTTTAACGGAATAAATATTGTTGCGATTGCTATTCTTGGATTTCTCGTTTTTGTTAATGATCGTACCAACCGAATCAACAGAGCCTTTGGGACCTTTTCTCTTACCGCAATGTTTTATGCTGTTATAAATTATTTTAGTTATAACATAGCAAATGAGATCTTAATTCTTTGGTTATTGAGACTGGTCTTATTCTCTTCAGTTCTATATTCGTTTGTGCTATTTCATTTTGTATATATCTTTAGTAACCCTGGCAAAACATTGCCACGACTATACAAGTATATATTAATCCCCATAACCCTCGGCGTTGCTATTATCACTCTTAGCCCCCTCGCATTTCCTAAACTCAATATCATTGCTCCCATCGGTCAGGTTACAAACCCAGAGCGCGGCCCTGGCATGGCAATATTCGGCACAGCTGTTATGTTTTTTGTTTTTGGAAGCATTTTTATTTTACTGAAAAAAGTAATTCACACTAAAGAAGCAGAAAGACGACAATTTATTTTTATTTTAACTGGAACGGCCATTACCTATGTTTTAATTATTATCTTTAATTTTATTCTACCTGTTATATTTAATAACCTGATTTTTATACCCCTAGCTCCTTTGTTTACTATTCCGTTCATAACCCTGACAGCATACGCAATCATCAAACATCATCTCTTCAATGTACGAGTTATTGCGACTGAGCTTTTTATTTTTGCACTTTGGATTGCACTATTGTTTATTACATTCAACGGGCGGACATTCTGGGATGTTGTGATCCATATTGCAGTGTTTATAGCAACGGTTGTACTTGGAATTTTCTTAATTCGTTCGGTGTTGCAAGAGGTTCACACCCGTGAAAAAATGTCACAATTAGCGCTTGATCTTGAGCTTACAAATCAAGAACTTAAACGGCTCGACGAAGCAAAGTCTGATTTTATCTCAATAGCTAGCCACCAACTTCGTACACCACTTTCGATTATAAAAGGATATATTTCAATGATGCGTGAAGGAACCTATGGCAAACTTACTCCAAAAATTGTAGACCCACTTCATAAAGTATATGTATCAAACGAACGCTTGATCAATTTGGTCAGCGACTTGCTCGACCTCTCGCGCATGGAGCGTGGCAAAATGCAATATGAATTTTTGCCCATT
>CAYIZO010000010.1:0-11346 GCA_964368005.1 uncultured Candidatus Saccharibacteria bacterium | reverse complement strand
TCCTGCGACAATCGGCATTACAAACGCCGCCCAAATCCATAATGACGTTTCAATTCCACTCGCATCTTTCCAGCCATTTATAAAATGAGCAAGCACATACGCTTGAAATAGCGTAAGTATAAATTGAACAAGATACAGTGGCCCTGCTACTTTCTGCATCTTCTTGCGCGCTTCAATATCATGCACATTCGCACCTACAACTTTAAGCCATTTATTTCCAAAGAGTGGTCCGTACCAAATACCTCCGATTATCATCGCAAGTACACCACACAAACCTACTGCGTATAAATTTACTTCCATAAATAAAAATTAAAAAAGCTTTTGCCCATGACCATTCCAGCGCTGATACAAGTACCAAGCGGTGGCCAGATACAAAAGCCCTACGACAACTAATAAATTATAATTTGAAGAAATCGAAAACCCAATATTTTTTCCAAAGAGCCCTGCAAAACCCAAATTAAAACCTGTGACAACCATCACGAGGAATGCACCCATATCATTTTGATTTTTGGCACCAAAAAGTTTTTGACCACCCGTATACCATCGGTAAAATAAATACCCAGCAGCAACACCTGAGATAATCCACGCAAGACCTAAAAACTTCCCTACAATACCGTACGATCCAACAAACGGAAGTAGTGCATATACTGGCGGTACGCCACCCATAAACAGCGCCACCGCACCGATGACTAGTCGTGCCTCAGACCACAAAAAACTATACTTATCGAGATTTTGCTGCTCCATATATTTTTCAATACTCATGTCATTAAATTAATGATAATAAGCTAAGCGTAGCACTGCCCGCCATATTTAAACAAATAAGCGCTTCTTCTAACCTACCGCAAAAAAATGCCAGATAAAAAAGACAGTGAGAATCATAGTCCCCAAAAGAATTACTCCAAAGAGTGTTTTCATCAAAGGTACTAATTGTCGTTCCTGCTCAAGTGGTTTGGCAAACGCAAACATTAAAATCGTCAAAACGCCAAACAGTATAGCGGCAAGCTCACCCTTGCCCACCCAATGATGCCCAAAATTACGGGCAAGCAAGTCTTTAAAACTCTTTGAAAATTCTGCGTACACCGTGACACTCACAATAAACACGACGGTTAGAATAGCTGCTAAAACAACGGCGTTTGCAAATTTAATTTTTTTACTTTTCATAATTACCGTAAATGGTTACGCACTTCGAGCGCATGACGCATGCCTGAAGAAATAATATATCCAGACGCTGCCATGAGGCCTCCTATGACAATCGCAAGCGCACAAAGAATTACCAACCATCTCTGAATGCGAGCCCGATCACTTACAACATCGTTGAGCGCGAGAAGTACAGAAGCAACAACAATAGAAAGAAATGGCAAAAATAAAAACACATGCTCTTTGGCCTCCATTATTATCCCGTGAGCCCACGCCATAGGACCAGATTTAATAATCGGTTTAACATCTACCCCATAATGCACGACGTAGTAATACCCTCCGACAAGCCACGAGAGTATAAAAAAGATTACACCAGAAACGGCCACAATTCGTAATCGTTTAAGATGTATAGGATTTGTGACTAAAAGCTCAAGCCCAATCCAAAAACAAGCGAGAATACCAAGCTCGCCAAGACCTGCATGAGCACCGACCAAAAGATGTTCTACAGAAGCCGTCATAAATTTATTATATTACTAAATCTTTCACAATACTACTCTTGGCTAATTCTTCTCGGCTAACCGAGCTCTTACTTTTGCAAGAATTTCAGTAGGCGTAAAATTTGCTTTAATAGCACAATCAGTCACCCCAAGCTGTATGCACCGATCAATATCTTCTTTTTGCCCTCGATTCGAAAGCACCATAATTTTTGATTTGCCAAGAATATTTTCTTTTTTTAATTCAGCGATAACCTTAAAACCATCCATAACGGGCATTTGAATATCGAGCAGCACAAAATCATAATTATTTTCCTTGATCATATCGAAACCTTCTTGGCCGTTGTGTGCTACATCGACCGCAAAATCAGCGCTCATAAATTTCATAGAGTACATATCGACGATATCAGGATCGTCATCGACTATCAGAATTTTATACTGCTTGTCCATTAATTTAGATTACCCAATCGCATGAGTTATGACAACATTAGTATATCACTCCACACTTGAAAACTCATCTGTGCTTGACAAATATAGTATAGTAATGTAAAATATTCAACAGAAAAAGATCTTCCACACACCGACCACTCACCATTGACTAGGAGGTATACGAAATGGAGATACTCATTCCCGCTGCTCTCATCGCTCTCGCCTTCGTGACATGGCCGATCGTCGGGAAATATTCCAACATCGATGGCCCATGGGTTGGCTTGCTCGCAGCGCTCGGCACATTCACGCTGATCGCGAGCATCTCGTATAGAACGCTCGGTGAGCTACCGCCCAGAAAAGCGATCATCGTCTTGCTTCTCGCGGGCGCCATCAACGGCATCGGGCTCTACTTCTACTCGATGAAGATTTCTGACAAGAGCATTCCCACCGGAATTTTCATTTCGACCACCTGTGCCATGATGGTGTTGTGGGGAACGTTTCTGGACTATAAATTGAATGGCTCAACGTATAGCTCCCTGCAATACTTTGGCTTCGGATCGATCGCGTTTGGTATCTACCTAGTAGGAAGATAAATGCATCACCATCCAGCACAACTTCAAAGCCTCGCCGCAGACACTGCGCGCGAGGCTTTTTCATACATAAATATTAAATTTTTTACCACTACCCCTCTCGCAAAAATCTTGCGATAAAATATATCGCCGTCACGACAAACAGCGTCCACCAAAGCCACAAGAGACCTGCGACATAATTATAAAAATAAACACCAAACAAAATACCGAGCGAGATCAAGCAAATTTTTATTAAAGACACCTCCCACCATTTAAATACCCTTGATTTAAATATATTCATACTTATATTTTAACCCCTTACGACCAAGAAAACAAAAGCTATTGCAAAATTTCTATTTTGTGGCATAATTATCTTTAAATTGTTCTTACTACTTATAACGGAGGTGCCGATGACAAAGGAATCAAGATATTTCAAAAGAGGTATTGGTGGCAAGAAACCTAACTTCATGGACCACTGGGCTGATCCAGAAGCTGCTGACGCACAACAGCGCGGTTGGGAACAACACCAAGCAAATAGAGACATGGCCGATCAAATCGCGCGCCAACAACACGAAGCAAATAGAGACCTGGAGGAAACAAATAGAGACCTGGCCGATCAAATCGCGAACGAACGCGAGCAACAGCGCGTCTGGGACCAACAAGTAAGAGACCTGGATGATCGATTAGTAGATGCACGCCGCAATGGTAGAAACGACAACACTTACTTAATTTATGACTCACACGGCGTCCTAGTAGCACCTGAAGCACACGTGGATCCTGCCGAGCAAATCGCGGATGCACGCCGCGATGACAACAACAGCACTAAATCAACTCCTAGATCGTACCGCTCCCCAGCATAC
Source organism: uncultured Candidatus Saccharibacteria bacterium (assembly GCA_964368005.1). GTDB lineage: Bacteria > Patescibacteriota > Minisyncoccia > Ryanbacterales > GWA2-47-10b > JBBTUF01. The sequence continues at coordinate 7,857 of CAYIZO010000010.1, read as the reverse complement.
TCCGACGCTAAAATAAAAAAACTATTCTTTTATTGCCTTTCATTTGTAAGTCTGGCCGCAGCGGTCTTCATGTTTTCAGTTTCTACAGCATTTTCGCTCGTCTGGTGGGTTGGCGTTGTTGCGGTCATCTTTGGGATGCCTGCAATCTTGATACTTTTCGGCCTCATCGTATCCGCCGGTATCGCCGCTCTAGCTCTTTTAGTTGTACTACTCATCCTCAGCATCATCATCGCATTCGTTAAACACCTCATCGCCAACCCAGTCTAGAAACAAAAAGTCTCACCCGCAAAACGCGGCTGAGACTTTTTTTAAACTCATTTTACTTAATAATTATCGAGCCTTGGCTTTTTTTCTACCTGCATTTCGCTCAAGCATGAGGCGCTTGATCTCGAGTCTCTTCTTAGTCTTTGGTGATCGCTTTGATTTCTTGTGAGGTTTTAATCCACTTTCTCTTTTTGACATAAAAATATATTTTTTTTAATTAATAATCTGATAAAACCACTCTAGCACACCTGAGCCATTTTCTGCACACTCGTAAATTTTATTAGGCAGCTGCAGATGGTTCAATTTTGAGTTCGCCCGTGGGCTCGTATGTAGCGAAAATAATACCAGTTGCTGATATTTTAGAATCAACTAGCTTAAAACCCTCTGGTTGAGTTCCTTCTGCAAAAAGCTGCTTGCCTTTGCCTATCGTGATTGGGTGTATCCACAAATGCATTCGATCAACCAAATGGTCTTTGAGTAATGTTTGAATGAAATTCCCACTGCCCCATACCCACAAATCTGGGCCGTCTTGTTCTTTCAGTTTTTTGATCTGCGCCACGACATCGCCCGTGATACAAACTGAGTTATTCCACGAGGGTTCAAAAGATTCATGCGACACGACATATTTCTTTGTCTTATTAAATGGCACTGCCACATTGAGATCGGTCTTTGTGTTGGGCCAATACGCGGCGAAGATATCGTAGGTAATTTTTCCAAGGAGGAGCTCGAAGGGAATATTAAAAAATCCAGCCAAAATAGAATCCATCTTCTCATCCTGAGGAAAAGAAGTTTGCCAGCCGCCATATGCAAACCCGTCTGTCGTGTCTTCCTCGGGCCCACCCGGCGCCTGCATAACTCCATCTAAAGTAACAAATGTAGTAGTGATAATTTTTCTCATAGATTTATTTTACCAAAGTGTTTTTCATTTTCATATAGAGGCTCTTTTGTTTTGCGTCAAATTTTTCTAGTGAGTAGCGAAGCATTGTGCGTGGCATGGTCATGGCATGCGTGTCCAAAAAATGAAGAAGTGCCTTTTTGTCTCTTGTGCCAGCTGACCGCAGCATCCACCCTGTTGCTTTATGAATTAGATCTTCTGTGTCGCGCAGCAAAAGCGTTGCAATAGCAAAGGCGTCTTTGGTATCGCCATCTTTACTAAACGCCCACGTACTTACAATCGCTGTTCGGCGCTCCCACATATTTTTCGATTTCGCGAGCTTGTACAGTATCGCTCGTGGTTTGTCGGCAAGATATTGCCCCACCACATTGTATGCGGCGAGATCGACCAGATCCCAATTATTAATGTGCTTATGATTGCGCAAATATATTTCGTAAAACGCTTTGAGCCGTTCAGGCGTTAGTTTCTTTTTTGGTGTCGCTTTACCCATAATACTCAGCGCCCCTGCACGTGCTTCGTGGATACTACTTTGCAAAAGTTTTTCAATTTCACCAAGCGACATATCGACATACTCTTTGGCGAGTGCAAATACCTGCCCCATACGCACACCGATAAATCGATCTCCCTCGCCGTACTGACCCTTTCCCGTTTTGAAATATCGCTTGGTTTTTTCAATCTCTGCTTTTGAGCTCAACACTCGCAGGCGCTTTTCAAATGTTGCAGCAGTAAAAATCTTTTTAGATATATTCATACGGCTACTACTCTTTCGAAAGAAGCTTGACGAGCTTATCAAGTCGCTCGTTTGCGCCATCAATTTCTTCTTTCGTACGCATCTTCGTATATGTAAAATCAATGACCTCAATATAACTTCTTAATTCCTTAATCTGCGCCAAAACTTCCGTTTGCCCGGGCGGTATATGCCCTTCAAGAAGCTCAAGAGCTCCCTTCACGCTATGCCACCAGGCCGTACGGCATTTGTACCGGTCATAGTTCGGATCACCCGGCATCAATTGCTTCTCAGGCAAATCATCAATATACCCCTGCAAATTTTTGAGCATATTAACCTCCCACTCTATCCCCTCACTGCTCTCGCCACTTAACATTTCTTGAGTCATATTTTTATTATACTTTTATCTTAGCAAGAATTTCATCCAATTAATTATCCAACAGAAACCCCTTATTTTGCTTCGGTTCGAACTTGGTAATCCGGCGGAACCGATCTCCCCTCGTTTGAACCAGTGTTTGCCGTAATTGGCTCCAAAATCGAGAAACTCCGGGCAATGTATAAGACCAATCCGAGGAGGTTTGATATTACAGAGTTAAAGAAATAGCCTCTTTATCTCAATCGAAAGCGCATCTGCTACCTTTGCCAAGGATTTTATAGTCAAATTCTTCTTCCCACTTTCTATCCTACTGATATAGGACTTATCAACTTTTAAAGCTCTACCGAGAGCTTCTTGAGACAAACCTTTCTTTATTCTGAAGTCGCGGATATTTTGCCCTAGGCCTAAAAGAGGGTCCTTCATAACTTATCCACACCATACCTCTTTTTAAAACAAATTAATAGTTGTATTATAATACAACATACTGAGATTAGCAGAGTATCTTAAAATGAGAGATAATTAAACAAATGGCCTCCACTAAGAACAACAAGCCCACGATCATCAGCCTATACGCAGGTGCTGGCGGCTTGGATATTGGAATGAAGCAGGCTGGTTTTCATGTAGCTGTCGCTCTCGATTTCGACCATGACAGCTGCGAGACATTGAGAACGAACTTCAAAAATTCTGCAGTAATAGAGGGAGATATCACTCAAGTATCCACTGATCAGCTTCTAGAAGCTGGTGGCTTAAAAGTCGGCGAGGTGGATCTACTAATAGGTGGACCTCCGTGCCAGCCATTTTCCAAGTCAGCATTCTGGAATGGATCAAAAGGATTGAAAGACCCGAGAGCGGTAACACTCCGCGAGTATGTGCGTGTCCTCCGTGAGACAAAGCCAAAGGCCTTCCTTTTGGAAAATGTGTTCGGCCTTATGTATAAAAACAACAACGACGCATTCAGTTTTTTACAGGACGAGTTCGGAAAGCTCGGATATGAAATCGTCTACAAAGTAGTGAACACGGCGGATTACGGTGTTCCGCAGACTCGGCAAAGATTGATCATACTGGGATCCAAGAGAGGCAGACTCGCGTTCCCTGAACGCACTCATCGCGACATTCTCAAAGAAAAAGAGCTGAGCTTGTTCGAGAAAGAATTACCGATCTACGTTACGGCAAAAGAAGCTTTTAAAGGACTGAGGCACGATTGGAAAGAGGTGCCACAGGAGTTAGCAGTGAACGGAAAGTGGGGTCACTTACTGAAAGATATTCCTCCAGGAGATAACTATCTTTTTTATACTGAAAAGAAAGGGCATCCTAACCCTCTGTTCGAGTGGCGTTCTCGTTATTGGACGTTTCTCCTTAAGCTAGATCCAAAAAGACCGTCTTGGACTATCCAAGCGCAGCCGGGACCTTATGTCGGACCATTCCACTGGGATAACCGCAGAATGACCTTGGCGGAAAGAAAAAGAATACAAACTTTTCCGGATGATTACGTGTTCGTCGGCAAAAAAGGTTCAGTCCAGAAGCAAATCGGTAACGCAGTCCCTGCGGAACTCGGACGAGTTCTAGGAAAAGCGATCAGGGCTCAGTTATTTTAAAGGTTTCTCACCTCGGCGGAGTATTCCTGCCCAGTGGTCATAAAATTCCTGTCGTGTTTTGAATTCGCCTCGTTCTTCACGTATACGATCAATTTCCATCACTGCGCCAACATAGTCACGTGTAGCGCTGGAGGCGGTGTGCGATGCGACTTTCCAGGGTTCAACAACAAGCAGCTCGAAGTTGTTCACCTTATTGGCTACTGCGTCAACGTCAAAGATAGCCATTAGGTCAATGTGATGCGTGTAGTCGGCAAAAGGACGAATGGTTTGTGGAAATTTCTTGTCCTGATGTTTGAGATAGGTACCGAAGGAGTACAGCGTTATTCGCGACTGTGTGCGGTTCGGATTCTTACCTCGTCTTGCTGCTTTGATATCGAGTGCGACCAACGCATTCTTAAAGTGCTCGCCTGTCAGTTCCAGATCAGGATAGTGGCGCATACCGCCTTCCGTGACGGAGACATCTTTCATCTTATCGGTCTTGTCTTTGAGGTGAGCAATCAGCGCTCCTTCAATGATGTTGCCCAACGTGCCCGGCTCAAGATCCAGCGGAATGATTTTCCCCGTGCTTGTGGCAAAACCAACAATATCGAATACGAAGTCCGAGTACATTTCTCGTACCCAGGCCTTCATTTCGGCTACTGTGGCTTTTTTTGTGCTTGCCATAAAAGACATCCTACAATAAACCCTCATTTATGGATAGTTGAGGTTCAATCAATATAGAACCAAGCCTAGCAATTAAACCCTCCATACAGTTCCGAAGGATAGGTCTGATAGCTCTTTAGCCCGGCGCTCAATGGTCCGCGCATCCCATGAACGCGCCCTCGTTAGGACCTCTCCCATCCACACATTTTTTGATCGCAAAATCTGTTTCTTTTGAGCAAAAGTTTTGTTTGCAAGCTGCTTGTTTGTTTCCTCGTCAACAAGGACAAGATTGCCAATATGTGCAATTTGCTCATCAGAAAGATTCCTAGATGAACCATCTTGAGGAGCAATGTGTTCTATGGTCATCGTTGAATAATTTGTGGTTCGTCCAGACCTATTATTAGACTCATCAAGCCTGCTGAGTATGTATTTCACAAGAGAACGTTTCTTTGTGAACTTCTTTGAGAAGACTAATTGTAGAAAATCGATTTCAAACTCCTCTTGAGTAATATGTCTTCCTCTTAAATCTCTCCTTAGCCCATTAATGACATCGGCTCTATTTTGAGTATTTGTTGAAGTAGAGAGTAATCTCGCTGCGTTAGCGTATAAAACAGAGACCGCTCCTGAAGATCTGTGTGATGTAATTGCAGAAAAACAGAAATGGAAATTTTCCATTAATTGAAGCGCTGAGCGAAGACTTGCCTGAGAAAGATTGCCATCGAAATAAGTTCTGAGTAAAGCCAGTATATAAGGCAGCGGCTGTTTTATTTTAAAAAGACGATAAGCCTCGAGAGCTTGCCGAATTGTCTCTTCTTGATTGGTCCAGGTCCGATACTCTGGCTCAATTGCGGTTCTATATATTTCGGCATCTCTTTCTATCTGAGTAAGCAAATCCGGAGCTCTGTTTGAAGGAACCTCCCTCTTAACTTGCTTATAGAGTTTCTTAAGCGTTGTATAAGGATATCTGGACAACCAAAAATGTAATAAGAATTGATCCATATCAACATCTGCACTAGCATCTTCCAACATTTTTACAATCTTAATCCATCGGTCCTTAAAACGGTCAACGCCTTTCGCCGTTTGTCTTATATGCCTAGCAAGATAGTCCTTCACTAGGTCCGTAACGGTAAGATCCTTACCTCGAGTATTTAGTGTTTCGAAAATTATGTAAGAATCATCTTCGCTATCAACCTCAATAAAAATTATATTCAAGCGAAGGATAGCGTCACGGATATTCTCCAGTTCTGTTTTAATTGCTTTCTTTTTTGGAATCGCCGTCAACCTTCCTCCTTTTATCTTTCCGATTCTCTCAGTAATTGCAGCGGCGATTACATCGTAAGCTTCTTTTAGCGATTGCTCCTCACTACTTATGTCCGGATTATCTTGGCCATCTCGTTGGTCGGGAAAAGTTTGTATTTTCGTATGGAAATATGGATAGGAAGTTTCCGGATGCAGAATAAACTCTGGTTTGTTTTCTTTATTTCTCCTTTCGATGTAATTCTGAATACCGCGAGCCAGATCCTCATGACTTTCCTGTAAAAATGCGTCTCTGACTCCGCACAACATCATTGTGATTGTGGTCATTCTTTGCTGACCATCTACAATTCCATATCTATCTTCGTTTGTTTCCTTAAAAACGACGAGGGATCCAATGAAATATTCTGTTGGGGTATCTGACAGAGTATCATTTATAAAATCCTCCACGTGTTCCTTAGCCCAGGAATACGGCCTTTGAAATCGAGGAATGCGGTAATATCCTCCCTGAAGTACAGCTTCTATAGACTTATCATAGCTTTGTATCTTCATACTCTTAGAATACTTAAAATATTTTGTTCAAACTTGGAAATCGCCTGGAGAGGGTGGGATTCGAACTTTTTATTTTTTCTCATTCTCTCCGTGCCGAAAACAGTAATCGCTATCGCCTTTCACTGGGACGATGCATTTTCTGCCTTTGGTGTTTATTGCTTTGCAGATTTTCTTTTTCATTACTTATCTTCACCACTATCAAGCAGCGTATGCTCGCCTGAGGGAAGTTCCATAGGCTCTTGCCTGCCCGCATGCTTGTTATCAGTGCAATCGCATGGCTCTAGTTCATGCTGATGTTTTGGGCATGTTGGCGCTTGGCATACGCCCGGCTTGTCTGATACCCCCTTGCAACCTCCTGTACATATATAATGCATACCCTAAAAATCGCACGAATAGTACGATTTTTCAAGGTATTTATGCCTATTGACTACAACATCTTAATTTTCTAGAATAAGTTCATTACTACGAAGAAGACCCCTGCAGGGTTCGTCCCTGCCGGGGGCTTTTTCTTTTATGGCTTCACAGACTTCAAAATTGATTGTTGATTATTGATATAAGCGATTCTTGCTCCCGTCCTCTTTAATAACACCGAGCATTTTTTCTGAACACTTGGCGATAATATAATTTCTAGTTTTTTACGTTCCTGCAAAAATTTTACAAGCCCAGCATAATCACCATCGCTCGAAACGAGAATTGCTTTTTCGAAATGATTTTCATATGTATCACGAGTTACTTGTAAAACTAAATCAGCATCACAATTACCTTTTGGTTTGCCCGCTCCATCGTATATCACTTCTTTAAAAACTAAAGTAAACCCACATTCTTGTAAATATTTATAAAGATCCTTATATTTACCAATCAGCCCAATAAAAATATAAGCTTGAGAAACGCCGTATTTTTCAGAAAGCCAAACGCGAAAACGTTTATAGTCTAAAGACCACCCAAGCTCTTTAAGAGCATTATGTAAATTTGCTCCGTCTATATATGCAAAATTATTTCTCTCGTGCCCTTTCATAACTTTAAACTTGCATGGAATAGTCAAATTTACAAGCATGAAGAACCCAAAGGCTTGTCAAAAAAATATTATTATAAAGACGCTTTGTTATAACGAAATCTCAACTTCCACCGGGCAGTGATCTGACCCCATGACTTTACCGTGAATTGTCGCGCTCGTAACTTTCGATTTTAATTTATCGCTCGCAAAAATATAATCAATACGCCAGCCAACATTGCGCGCTCGTGCATTTGCAAAATGGCTCCACCATGTGTAGTGGCCATTGCCCTGGGTAAACATGCGAAACGTATCTACAAACTTGTGCTTGATTATATTATCAATCCCCTCGCGTTCCTCAGCAGTAAAACCCTTATTGCCGACATTTTCTTTTGGTCGCGCTAAATCCATTTCAGTATGCGCGACATTTAAGTCACCACAAAATATCACTGGTTTTTTCTTTTCAAGCCGCACCATATAAGCAAGGAATGCTGGGTCCCACTGCCTATGCCGAAGTGGAATGCGCGAGAGATCGTCTTTGGCATTGGGAGTATACACAGT
>CAYIZO010000009.1:0-11736 GCA_964368005.1 uncultured Candidatus Saccharibacteria bacterium | reverse complement strand
CAGACAGCTTTTTTCTTTCTCATGGGGTCAATGGCAATATCAGCGCTTCCTCCGTTTAATGGATTTTTTAGCGAATGGCTCATTTTTCAAACGCTCTTTAAGGGCATGATGGAGATTAATTTTTCGGCAAAATGGATTTTTATGGCGTCAGCTGGCGCGCTCGCGTTTACCGGAGGGCTTGCACTTACTTGTTTTATAAAGGCATTTGGATCAATTTTTCTTGCACGACCACGCGGTTCAGAGGCGCGGCAGGCTAAAGAATCCTCGCGTTTATTGCGTGTGGGTATGGGTGGGTTGGCGGTGATGTCACTCTTATTGGGCATATTTTCAGTGAATGTGATGTCCATACTTGATAGAGTAGTTCGCGATCTTGGCGTGTTTCATTTGACTTCTTCATTTATTTCAGTTTCTCCGAGTCAAAGCCTTTCTTCAGAGAATGTCTCACTTGTTTCTGCGCCGGTGCTTTTTGTTTCTTTTCTTGTTGCGTTCATCGGCATTTTACTTGCGACAAAGTACGGTGTTTATAAAAATCAAAAAGTTCATCTTGGTACAACATGGGATTGTGGTACCGATTTAACGCCTGGCATGGAGATAACTTCCACTGGGCTTACGCGCTCAATTGTCACGGTTTTTAAAGGTATATTGAAGCCGAGTATTCAGCATGAGATTGAGTACCATGATGCCGAAAGCAGATATTTACCAAAATCAAGAACAGTTATCTTAACTCTTGATGATATGTATCAGGCATATTTGTATACGCCACTTCGTAATTTTATTACTGCTTTGTCCGAGCGCGCGAAGGAAATTCAGAGTGGGAATATCAATGTTTATATTATGTATATTTTTATTGCGTTGCTAAGTTCGCTATTTCTATTGCGATAACGTATGGTCATTTTTCTCTGGATAATTCAAGTATTTTTCATATTCGGGCTGTCACCGCTCGGTGTCGGTTTTGTCAGGAAATTGAAAGCAAAATTTCAAAACCGTCAAGGCGCCAGCATTTTTCAACCGTATAAGAATCTGTGGAAACTCTTTCACAAAGACGAAATAATCAGCACGGATGCTTCATGGATTTTTACATATACTCCGATTATCATATTTGCCACAACATTTTTTGTCGGGGCGAGCGTCCCGCTTTTTACTTCTTTTTTTGGTAGTACATTGGCAAGTGACATGCTCGTTATTATCTATACGCTTGCTATCGGCACTTTCTTTTTGACGCTCGCAGGGATTGACGTGGGGAGCGCTTTTGGTGGGTTTGGTTCCAGTAGAGAGATGACTATATCTGCGCTCGCGGAAGGAGGGCTTCTTTTTGTGTTACTGTCAGCTGCACTTCGGAGTAATTCTACAAACTTATTTACCATTGCGACTGCTGTACCATTTACGCATACTAATACTTTTTTACCGATGATTCTTGCATTTTTTGGTTTTTTTATTGTTTTGCTTGCAGAAACAGCGCGATTTCCATTTGATAACCCGGCGACGCATTTAGAGCTGACCATGATTCATGAGGCAATGATTTTAGAATATTCAGGAAAAAAATTAGCGCTCATGGAGTGGGCTTCCGCCAGCAAGCTTTTGATTTTTGCATCTCTGGGAGTAAATTTATTTTTTCCTTGGGGGATGGCGAATGGCACGCAGCCGAGTATTATTCTTTTGAGTGGCATTATTTTTGTAGTAAAAATACTTATAGTATATACGGCAATCGCTGTCCTTGAGTCGAGCATTGCTAAATTCAGATTTTTCCGTCTGCCGGATCTTTTAATGGTTTCCTTTGTTTTGGGCGGTATCGGAATTGCTTTGTTGATATGATTATGGATATAAATTTCTTTCAGGTATTGCTTGCTGGGTTTTTTCTTACCATTGTTTTTTTGCACATTGCGAAAAAAAATTCTACGATCACTGTTTTATACGGCGCTCAATCGTGCGTGGTTGTTTTGCTGCTAGCGTGGTCTTTTTTTGAGACAGGCCTGATTTCATCGCTTATTATCACGGTACTTGTATTGGTCGTCAAAGTGGTTCTTGCGCCTGTTTTTATTACCCGATTGGTACGAAGACATAAATTAAAATTTCTTGTTAGCTCCTATGTAAATATGCCGCTTTCTCTTGTTATTGTAACTGCGCTTACGGCTGCTGCACATTCAAGTTTTTTCATGCCCCTTGTGACTATTGTTCCTGCAAACCAGCAATTCTTATCTTTGGCGCTTTCAGCCTTATTTATTTCACTTTTTTTAATAGTGAATCGCAAGGGTGCTCTTTCACAGATTGTTGGCATTCTATCGCTTGAAAATAGTATCGTCGTATTTGCTCTTTTCGCTGGGTTAGAGCAGTCGCTTGGATTGCAGATCGGAATTCTATTTGATGTTTTTGTCTGGCTTATTATTGCCAATGTTTTTATATCAATGCTTTATATTCACTTCGGCTCACTTGATGTAACTGAAATGAAAAAGCTAAAAGATTAATACCATGGAACTTATTATTATTTTTGGATCTATTCTTTTTGCAGCAATTCTCTGTTTGTCCATTAAAAACAGAAAAAGCATTGAATATATTTCGGTTATTGTTTCGCTAGTTGTATTTGGAGAATCAGTAATCGTCTCGATGGAGGTCGCTAAAGTAGGATTCTATACACTATCTCACTTTTTTTATGTAGATGCGCTAGGCGCAATCGCGATGCTTATTATTGCTCTTGTGGGGCTTGCGGCAACGACGTACTCCGTTCAATATCTCCGAGAAGAAACTGCCAAGCAAATTATTGGATTCACGCGGGTGCGGCAATATTTTGTTTTGCTCTATATTTTTCTGGCAGCAATGTTTTTGGCCGTCACTTCGGGGAGTCCGATTTTTACTTGGATTGCTATCGAAGCTACTACACTTTCAACCGCCTTTTTGATTAGCTTTTATAACAAGCCGTCGGCGTTAGAGGCAGCATGGAAATATTTAATCGTAAATTCAATTGGTTTATTGCTCGGATTTTTTGGAACTTTATTATACCTAACCTCACTTGGGGCGATAGGAGAGGGGGGTATCATAACTTGGGGCGTTTTATTATCAAATGCCGCATATCTCGATCCAGTGATTGCCAAAATTGCATTTATTTTTGTTTTGATTGGCTATGGTACGAAGATGGGGCTTGCACCGATGCATACATGGCTCCCGGATGCACACGGCAAGGCACCGGCGCCTATCAGTGCACTGCTCTCGGGGGTGCTCTTGAATGTTGCGTTTATCGTGGTGTTGCGATTTAAAATTATTACTGATGCATCTGTCGGGTCTGGTTTTTCGCAGAAGTTGTTTATTGCTTTCGGGCTTCTTTCGATAATCGTTGCTGCTTTAATAGTCTTTACTCAAAAAAGTTACAAGCGATTACTTGCGTACTCGAGTGTTGAAAATATGGGTATTGTCGCCCTTGGTTTTGGTTTTGGTGGCGGAGGTATTTTTGCTGCGATTCTTCATATGATGTATCACTCTCTTATTAAGTCTGCTCTTTTCTTGTCGTCTGGTACAATATTTTTAAAATATAGTTCAACAAAAATTGCAAAAGTGCGCGGAGTAATTACGGCGCTCCCGATTACAGGCGTGCTATTTTTGGTGGGGCTGTTTGCAATTACCGGAACGCCACCATTTGGAATATTTCTTACAAAAATACTTATTTTGTCTGCCGGCATACAAAAGCATCTTTTTGCAAGTGTCGTCGCTTTGCTTTTTATGGTAATTCTTTTTGTTGGTTTCTTTAAACACGCTGTCGCGATCATGTTTGGCGAAAAGCCTTCTGAGATTGAGATAGAAAAAGAAAGTGCATGGCTTGTTGCTCCACCACTTATGCTGGTAGCTACGGCTTTATATATAAGTTTTTATATGCCACCATTCTTAAATATTTTAATAACCATGGTTGTATCACGCTTTTAATATGAATACGGTACTAGAAAGTGTAAAAGATTATATTTCAAAAAATACTAAAGTGGTATCGCATGGCAACACGGTTTTTTTTGAAGTGCCAGCCGCAGAAATCATTACTGTTGCAAAGATTTTATATAGCGACACGCGTTGCACACTAAAACTTATTACTGCCACCGACGAGCGTGAGGAGTATGGATGTTTTAAAATATGGTATGTTTTCGGCGCACCGGGAGAAAATATTCTCATAGTGCCGTTTATTCAAGTAACCAACAAGGAAGAATTCCCTTCGCTTGCGCCTGTTATCCATGGGGCGTGGAACTATGAAAGGAAGATACAGACCTTTTTTGGTCTCCGACCAATAGGTCATCCCGACAAAAGATCTATTATTCTTCATGAAAATTGGCCTACAAAACTTTTCCCCTTGAGAAAGGATTTTGATTGGAAGATGAAGCCGGAACGAGCGCATGGTACATATCATTTCCAAAAAATTAATGGCGAAGGAATTTATCAGATCCCAGTTGGACCGATTCATGCGGGTATTATTGAGCCCGGGCATTTTCGGTTTAGTGTTGCGGGCGAAGAAATTCTGCTCTTAGAGGCGCGTCTTGGGTTTACACACAAGGGGAGTGAAAAAATATTTGAAAATATATCATTGTCCGAAAAGGTGCATCTTTCGGAAAAAATCTCTGGCGATAGTTCACTGAGTCATTCGTTAGCTTTTTGTCAGGCGGTTGAGCAGCTTGGTGATGTTGAGGTATCGAGACGAGTTCGATATCTGCGAGTTATATATGCAGAATTGGAGCGGCTTGCGAATCATTTTGGGGATATCGGTGCGATAATGCTCGATACGGGGTTTAGCTTTGGAGGTAGTCATGGCGCACGGTTACGCGAAATGATCATGCAGATAAATGATCGACTTACAGGGAGTAGATTTTTACGCGGAGTGAATATAGTGGGTGGAGTAACAAAAAATATCACCCACAAGGGAAAAAATGAATTAATGAACGATCTTAAAGTGATATTGAAAGATTTTTCAGAGGTTGTTGAGGTCGCGGGGGATAGTGTTTCCCTTTTAAATCGACTCAAAGGTACCGGTATACTATCTCTCGGGGTTGCCGAAGATCATGGCGTTGTAGGAGTTGCTGCAAGAGCTGTTGGAATAACGAGGGATACGCGTGTTAATCATCCGTACGCGGGGTATGATGAAATTACTGTGAGAGAAATTCCAATTGAACAAGATGGCGACGTGTACGCGCGATTCTGCATTCGTGTTAAAGAGGTATACGAATCGGTGAGACTTATTCAGCATGCGTTGCACGAGTTACCGGAAGGGCAAATTGGGGTTACTAGGGATATTAAACTCAAAAAAAATTCACTGGCGATCAGTTGCGTTGAAGGGTGGCGGGGAGAGATCGTGTATTTTATTACAACTAACTCGCATGGAAACATAAGCAGGGTTGCTCCTCGCGACCCCTCATTTATCAATTGGGCGGCGCTCGGACACGCAGGTATTGATAACGTAGTACCGGATTTTCCTCTGATCAATAAGAGTTTTAATTTATCGTATTCAGGGAACGATTTATAGTAAATATAAAAAAATGCCCGGGGGTACCCACCGGGCGAGTAAATGTTGACTAGGAGGCACAGTATATGAGAAAGCTTTACTGCGCTAGCACAGCAGAAAAACCATTAATCATCTTTTGGCAAGATTAATGATTTTTCTCTCAAAAATTCGAAAGAATATCCAGACGTGTGTCTTGGATCGTAAAAATGTTGCATAGAAATCACGGTCATGCCCTCAGTTCTTCTATGTACCTCCTCTACGCCGGCAGTATGGAGTTCGCACGCCCTTCGCGAGCCCTCTTTAATGCCTGCCGCTTGAAACATAAGGCAAGGGCAATGGTCGTAACAGAAGATCATTTCGATTCCTTGTCTCTTGCATCCCATGACCAGTTCTTCAAAGAGCCCTTCCGCGTATGGCGGGTAATGACATACTGGGGAATTTGGCGCGAGAGCTGAAATGCCTCCAAAGATGCCATACATTTGTAGAGGTGTTCCAGGAGTTTGAAACTGTCTGTGAAAATGTACGATATCCTCGGTTATTGTTCCATCGCGGCACAAAATAAGTGCGGTTGGTTTTGAGAGATGATGTAATACATGTTTTGAGTGCCTAAGGATTCCGCTCCCTTTGCCTGCCCGCATCCGTTCGGTGATACTTGCACTTTTCGCATCCCGTTCAACGTTCATGCCGCCTCCCTCACTATAGCTGTTAATGAGCAGCAAAACCAAAAAAAGAAACCGGCGGTTTCCCAGTTTTGCTATGGGTTGTTCTATGGCTCATTAAACTATTCTTGATATATAAAGTCAAGTGTTGTGGCAGTAAAAAAGATTTATCGTTTCCGAATAAATACAGTCGCAGTTACTTCGGCTGACGAATCGTCGAGTAGGCGAGTGCCTTTTGGTAGCATAAGTGTTGTTTGTACGTTCTCAGTGCTAGTTAGACCTTCGAGCTCGATGGGCGCAGTATTTATACGAGAAGGGGGTTGTATAAGTTCAGAAACAAGGATTTTTATCGTGTTTGGTTTTGAGTCGGTGTGGTCTACGACATAGCTAGGAGGAACAGTATTCACGGTTGTCACATGAATAGGCACTTCAAAGGTATTATATTGAGTAACTGCGATTTGGATATCAGGAGGTGAAATATTGGCGACATTGAAGTTGAGTGGGCGCTCGATCATATTTTCAGAGAGATGAATAGATTGCTCGCCTTTAGTGAAGTCACTCGCGTCAATTGAAATTTCTAGGTTTGCAGGAGTAAAATTTTCAAACGCATTACCGCGACTGGAGAATGTGATGGTGATGCTTTTTGGGCGTTGATTTTCTATTAAAAGCGGGGGGTTTAAGTTGCGGTAACTAATAGGAACAATAAAATCTCGCTGTACGGTGCCTGCTTGATACGCTACAAAAAACCACAAAAGGCCTGAGATACAAAATGCGAGCAATTTTTCAACAGAGTTTCTTTTTATGATAGTTTCCCAAAGCGGAGAGGTTTGGGTTGGAAATTTTTCTTGGAGAAAATCAAGAATTTGCATTTCAAGCTCTTCAATGGAATTTAGAGAAGTAAGTGTTCCGCCCGTGGTGATTGAAATTGTTCCGCGTTCTTCAGAGACTACTATAGCGAGTGCATCTGATGTTTCGGATATGCCGAGTGCCGCTGAATGTCGTGTTCCGTATTTCCCGATCGCTTCAAAGTTTCGCGAGAGTGGTAAGTGTGCCCCGAATACTGAAATACGATTTTCTTTAATGATTACAGCGCCATCGTGTCCAGGACTTGTCGGATCAAAAATACTTTCAAGAAGATCGTCAGATACTACTCCGTCGAGTATAGCACCGCCATCGATATGGCGTTCAATATTTTCCCGACCCTCGAGTATTATGAGTGCGCCGATTTTGCGATGAGCGAGATTGGCGATTGCTTGTACGATTGATTTCAGAGAAGTCGGTGCCGTAATAGAGGTGTTACGTTTGCGACCACGAGTACCCCAGAGCGCGATAAGTTCAAAAAATCTTCGGAGCTCTTCTTGAAAAATAACAACAAGTACAATAAGAAATGCTCCAAAAAACGATTGGAGCAAAAGTGATGTAAGATAAAAATGAAATGCCTGTGCGAGAGCATAGAGCACTATAATTGTTGCGATGCCAACAAGAATTGAAAATGAGCGCGTTTGTTTAAAGAGTAAAAGAGCGGCGTAGATGAAAATGGTAATTATGAAGACATCAAGAAAATCAGCAAGATAAAAGTTGCTTAAAAATCCCTGCACAGGAAGTAAAAGTGCGAGCGCTTGATCCAACACAAAAAGATTATATCAGTCTTTGACGAAATCACAAAATTCTGGTAATGTTTTTTTAGCATCGTGGATGAAGAAGTTAGTTAAAATTCTTATTCGCGAGAGTTCATTGATAAAGCATCAAAGCTTGTTGCAGTGAAAGAATCTTTCGCGTGCGGCGAATCCGCACAGCACCATAACCCACGAGAGGAAAAGATGATAAAGAGATCGTTGTTTCTACTAGTGGTGGGTATTTTGTTGATGACCCAATCAGCAGAAGCCGGTGACGCCGAAAAAGCCACAGACGGAAGAGTCGCAGCTCCCAGTGAAATGAGAGTGGTGACCCCAGATGGTCAGTTCATTTCTCCGAGAGTCGGAGAAACAATCCCTGGTGCGGCGGTGCGTGACGGTGCTGGCAAGTGTCAGTTTGACGTAAAGTCAAACGGTCCAGAGTTGTTGCTTGATGGCGATAGATGCACTGTAACGGTGCGCACCAAGGGCAAGCCCAATAAGTCTTTGCTTCGCAATCCCCCGACCAGTGAAAAGACGAGTCCACGGATGGACGAGTCTGTGCCGTGGGTGGCTCCCGATCAATCGGAATTGTTTGGAGCGCCGACAAATAGCAAGCAGCGGAGTGGAACATCGAATGGCATAGATCCATCGGTGTTGTCGACGCCGGGACCGCAATCGAAAGCGGACGAAGCAAGAGCCTATACCGTCGCTTGTCCAAAGATTCAAGTGAGGTTGCTTGGGTGGATGAGAGTTTCTCGGTATATGGGAGTGGATATGTTCAACCAGCCCTATTGGCGTCAGATCGCAAAAATTGGCCCTCGTGCGAGGTTTTACAGAAGCCTCAATAATGGTGGTCTAGGATCTATCCGACCGTATCGATATCCTAGTGATTGGGCATATTGGAGTATTTCGTACCAAACGATGACCCATTTCACTTTCAGGGGGTTTCGAGCTCTTGGACCGTTGGCAGATGGCCCATCGCAGATAAGAATACAGGCGGTTGGCTATTTTGCTTCTGATGTTGGAAGGCGCGAGAACTTGGAGATCTCTGGGCAAGTCTATACCTACAGAGATATGGTTGTTTACCATGAGTGTTCTGCTCATGGTGCGCTAGTCGGTGTTAACAGACTGCGGTGCAGAGGATATGGCCGTTATGTTCGACCTCAAGAATGCTAGACCGAAAGTCGGTTTAGTGCGTATGGCGGAGTAGCTGTAAAAGAAGTCAGAAAGTGTAATCGCGGATACCCCTACCTCAGCATGGATGCTGGCGTAGGGGCAATTTTTTTATTTGAGCAAATAAATGATACTATTATTTTATGAGATTGATTAAAGTATTTTTTCAAAAAATAGCGTCTCGTGATCTATCTGTGGTAGTTGTAGAGTTGCGAGAGCAAAAAACTACTGATGTGCTTGAGCTATCTTCAGGTCAGCGAGTCATTCGTCTTGGGGTTGAAGATTTTAAAAAAGTAAATAAAAGGAAGCTCATTTTGCTTTTTAGGCGTGTTATCGCGCTTGCTCGCACAAATCGTGTAAAAAAAATTAGTATAAATTTAAATAATTTTGCTTTTGCACATCTTGCGCTTTCGTCAGCCGACTTGGCAGAACTTGCCGCTATTAATTTTGAAATGGCAAATTTTGAATTTATAAAATATAAAACAAAGCCCACTGACGGATGGAACTTTGTTGAGGAAGTACATTTACAAGGTGCCGGGAGTCGTGATTCGCAGGAAGGTTTCAGGCGAGGGCAAGTAATAGGAGAAGAGGTAAATAAAACGCGCTCGCTCGCGAACACTCCAGGAGGTGAGATGACCCCAAAATTATTATCTCAAGCGGCGTGTGAGGCAGTTCGCGGTACAAAAGTGAAAGTAAAAATTCTCGGAAAGTCAGAGATAAAAAAGCTGGGCATGGGCGGGGTGCTTGGTGTCGCCCAAGGCTCTGATGAAGACCCACAATTTATTATTCTTGAGTATTTCGGTGCTGCAAAAAGTGAGAAGCCAATAGTCTTGGTCGGCAAGGGAGTCACGTTTGATACAGGAGGACTTAACCTAAAGCCTAGTGCTTATATATATGAAATGCATATGGATATGTCGGGTGGGGCGGCAGTTATACACACTGTAGTTCTTGCCGCTCGTCTTGGTTTAAAAATAAATGTCGTGGGTCTTGTACCTGCGGTGGAGAATATGCCGTCAGGCTCAAGCTATCACCCCGGTGATCTTCTCAAGAGTATGTCCGGTAAAACAATAGAGGTTTTAGATACTGATGCTGAAGGGCGAATAATTTTAGCAGATGCATTAACATACGCGCAGAAATTTTATTCACCGCGACTGGTTGTCGATGTAGCGACACTTACGGGATCAGCGGCTGGCGCTTTAGGTGAACGTGCTTCTGCGATATTTACTCCTGATGAAAATCTTGAAAAGAAATTTCGCATACTCGGTGAAGCCTCAGGCGATTATGTATGGCCATTGCCATTGTGGGAAGAGTATGAAGAAGAGGTAAAGGGTACTTTTGGTGATTGGGCGAACGTAGGTAAGACTCGATATGGTGGGGCGATCACAGCAGCCGTGTTTTTATGGCAATTTATAAAAGAGTCAAAAATACCATGGGTCCATATTGATATGGCTCCGCGTATGACTTCTATTGAAGGGGAGTATTTATCAAAGGGAGCGGCAGGTGCGCCGGTGCGACTATTAATAAAACTTCTTGAGCGGTAAATGTTAAAAAATCCGACGGCAATTTTTATTATTGGGGCTTGTGTTTTATACATAGTCTGCTCAGTTTTACGATTTTGGTATTATTATGAAATTTCACAAAATCTAATTAAAGAAGCATCTGGCGAACACTACGAAATTACGGGAGGCCATGATACTCGCTCTGTCGCGATTGTAGGCGACAGTACAGCCGTTGGAGTTGGTACAAAATCAATCAGTGAAACGTATCATTATCAATTTCTCGAGCGGCATAAAAATAACTTTACATTTGATGTTAAAAATTATGGTGTGTCGGGTGCGCAAGTGGTGGATCTTGCCGGGCAGCTCGCAGGCGTTAGTCCAGTCGATCTTATGATAATAACTATTACGGGTAATGATGTAACACATGGAACTTCTTTGAAAAGTATTGAGAAAGATTTAAAGACCGCACTTCTCGAAGCTCATAAAAAAGCAAAGCAAGTTATATTGCTTACGCCAGGAGATTTAGGTGAAGTGCGTATTGTGCCATTACCGTTGCGATTATATTGGGGGACGCAGAGTCCACGCATGAGCGAGGTTGCACATCGTGTGGCACAAGATACGAAAACTTCACATGTCGATATTTATGCCCTTCATGTAACATATTTTCGCGACGAGCCTAAAAAATATTACGCTTCGGATTATTTTCATCCGAGCGTTGAAGGATATCGAGTATGGGCAGACGCGCTTGATGATGCGGTAAAAATAGAATAAACTAGGTAGCATGAAGCTAGTTATTGGAGATAAGGCGCCTGCGTTTGCATTACCTGATCAAGAAGATAAAACTCATTCGTTGGGCGATTACAAGGGCAAGTGGGTTTTACTTTATTTTTACCCAAAAGATGATACTACGGGGTGTACAAAAGAAGCGTGTACTCTGCGCGATTATCACGGTGACTTTAATAAAATAAAAGCTGTTGTTCTAGGTGTTAGTAAGGACTCACCGCGTAGTCACAAAAAATTTATTGAAAAATATGATTTGCCATTTACGCTTCTTTCTGACGAACAGAAAATTGTTCACAAGGCGTACGGTACATGGGCAAAGAAAAAGTTCTTGGGCAAAGAATATATGGGTACGCTTCGCACTTCTTTTTTAATTGATCCGACAGGAAAGATTGCAAAAATCTATGAAAAAGTAAAACCACCAATTCACGCAGGGGAAGTTCTGCGAGATTTAGTGGAGCTAACAAAATAGCGTATGGCAGTCGTGCGCAAAGGCAATATTTTTAATCCTCGGAGTCAGGAGCCGTTTAAGCTTTCACGAACAA
>CAYIZO010000008.1:0-11762 GCA_964368005.1 uncultured Candidatus Saccharibacteria bacterium | reverse complement strand
GTCTGGTACTGTAATTGGTTGTTTGCCGATACGACTCATATAATTACCAAATTGAGAATAAAACCTCACCCCCTAATTTTGCCTTTCGTGCTTCTCGATCAGTCATAACTCCCTTTGAAGTCGATATAACCTGTAGACCCATACCATTTCGTGGGGTATGTAATTCTGTAGATTTTTTATATACACGACGCGACAATTTTGAAATTCTCCTTACTCCATCAATACGACCATGTCCTCCATCGCCATACGCAAGAGCTACTTCAAGAGTTCGGCGCACACGCTTACCTCTGCGATCAATCTTTGAAATATACCCTGTTCGTTCAAGAACCTTTGCAACTTCCCACAAAAAAGAGGTATACGGGGTAATCGTAGTTTCCTTACCAACCGCCTGCGCGTTCTTAAGGCGCACTAAAAAGTCTGACAATGGATCTCTTACCATGATGATTTCCTAATACCTGGGATAAGACATTCATTAGCAAGCTCCCTGAAACAAATACGACACAAGTCAAAATCTCTCATATAGCCTCGCTTGCGGGCACAACGGAAACATCGACGCACTATTCGCGTCGAAAATTTTGGCTTTTTTAGGGCTCTTGCTCGTACTGATGTCTTCGCCATTGCTTATAGAGTTTAGTTGAATTAATCGCTTTTTGCAAGCGGGAAACCGAGCGACCGAAACAAAAGTTCTGCTCGTTCTTTTGTTCCTGCGTTCGTTACTGCCGTTACCTGAAGGCTAAAAACTCGACGAATGTCTTCTCCGATAAGCTCTGGAAATACAATGTGTTCACGGACAGCAATGTGCATGTTGCCATGCTCATCGATCGCTGACTTTGAAAGCCCACGAAAGTCACGCATACGAGGAATTGCAATATAAATAAATCGCTCTAAAAATTCTGTCATACGCTTACCTCGAAGAGTAACTCGATACCCAACAATTTGCCCTTTACGTGTCTTAAATGATGCAATAGCAATACGAGCCGGACGCGCTTGCGGTAGTTGACCCGTAATGAGTGTAAGGCTTTTCTTAACTTCTTCTCGCTCTTTTTCATCCTTAAGGCGTCCGATACCAATATTTACAATCACCTTTTCTATACGAGGAACGGCGTGAACGGTTGCGGCCTTAAAATGCTCGCGAAAAGCGGGAATTGTTTTTTCTTTGTAAACTTCTGGGAGATGTTTTGTAATCATGAAAGTGTTGCTTTACATTTTTTGCAAATACGACTCTTTACACCGTTGGTAATTTCGTACCCAACGCGAGTGCCCTTGCCACACGATGGACATACAACGCGCACATTAGAAATGACAACGGGATGCGTCACGACAATACTTTGACCTTTTTCGCCAGCACGACGCGGGCGTGTATGACGAGTTTTCTGATTCACCCCCTCAACCAAAAGCTTTCCAAGTCGTGGCATAACACGAACAACCTTACCCTTTTTGCCACGGTCTTTCCCTTTTGCTATAGAGACTGTATCGCCCTTTTTTACTTTAAGTGAATATATCATAGTACCTCCTCAGCAAGAGAAATAATTTTTGCATACCCGCGTTCACGAAGCTCGCGTGCAATAGGACCGAAAATACGACCACCCTTTGGTTCTTTCTTAGCATCAATCACAACAGCAGCATTATCATCAAAACGAATATACGAGCCATCGCGACGACGAAGCGGTGCGCGAGTTCGTACAATAACTGCTCGGACAATTTCTTTCTTCTTGAGTTGCTTGCGCGGTTCTGCGGTCTGTACTGATGCAACTACAACATCGCCTATTCGAGCATACCTACGCTTTGAACCACCAAGAATTTTAAAAACACGAATGATTTTCGCGCCCGTATTATCTGCAACCGTCAATAATGATCTATCCTGAATCATATTTTTTTCTCCTCTTTAACCGCCTCTATGATTCGCCAACGCTTATCACGAGACATCGGACGCGTAAGCTCAATTGTTACCATATCGCCCTCACTAATACCCGCATCCTCGTTGTGCGCCTTATATCGCTTTGTTTCGCGAATATATTTATGGTAACGTGGATGCTTTTTTAGGCGCGTCACTTCCACGACAACAGTACGCATCATTTTTGTTGATACGACAACTCCCTTTAATTGCTGAATGAGTTTTTTTGTTGTTTCCATATTATTTCATTTCTCCTTTTAAAAGCGTCAGAATTCGCGCACGAAGACGGCGCAATTCCTTAACTTCTTTTACATTCTTACTACGCGCTTGTGCGTGATAAAACTGTGATTCAGCAATATGCTGAGAAGTAGTACGAAGAGTTTCTTCGAGTTCAGACTGTGTCTTTGTTTTCAACTCTTTTAATTTCATATGCGCTCCTTGAATTTAGTTTTCATAGGTAGCTTACCTCCCGCACGGCGCAATGCCTCCATCGCAACTTCACGGGTAATACCATCCATTTCAAAAAGTATTCTACCAGGTCGAACAGGAAAAACATAGTGATCGACAGCACCCTTACCCCCACCCATTGTTACTTCTGGCGGGCGGCGAGTTATCGGCTTATCGGGAAAAATACGAATCCAAATCTTACCACCACGCTGAACATATCGTGTCATCGCCTTACGAGCAGCTTCAATTTGACGACTCGTAACCCATGCGAGGCCTGCGGCCTTAAGACCATACGCGCCAAACGCAAGTTCGGTACCACGCGTCTCTACCTCACGCTTGCGAGAGCGGCCTTTTTGCCATTTTCGATGTTTTACTTTCTTAGGGACTAACATATTTATTTCTCCTTGGTTTTATCGCCTGTCTTTTCAGGATCGAATACTTCACCCTTATAAATCCAAACTCGAGCGCCAATCGTACCATACGGCAAAATAGCTGTGTCGCGAGCGAAGCCCACATCTGCACGAAGTGTTTGGAGTGGAATCAACCCTTTGCGGAGCCATTCTGTGCGAGACATTTCAGAACCATCAAGACGACCGGAAAGCTGAATGCGAACTCCTTTTACTCCTCCTGAAGTCATAACTTTTTCAATATTTTGCTTGAGTGTACGGCGAAACGGAAGACGCTTTTCAAGATCTTGCACAACGAGACGAGCTACCACATATGCATCAGCGTATGGATTTTTTATCTCTTCAATTGTAACTTTCAATTCCTTAAACTTCATTTTCGCCTGGATTTCTTTTCGAAGCTTCTCAATACCCTCTCCACCACGACCAATCAAAAGTCCTGGTCGAGGAGTTTTTATAAAAATCATAACGGTATTTCGTGAGCGCTCAATGTGAATTTCAGACACCATCAAAGATCGCAATTTTTTCATAAGCCATTCGCGCGTGCGAACATCTTCTTTAAGAAAAAGTGCGTAATTTTTCTTTTGGAACCATCGGCTCTTCCAGTCACGGAGGATACCAATTCTATGTGCGTATGGATGAACTGAATGTGACATATTTATTTCTTATCTCCTTTGCCGAGTGGCCGCGTCTCAATTGTAAGAGCAATGTGACTTGATCGTTTTTTAATAAGACCAGCGCGTCCTCGTGCACGAGGCATTTGACGCTTAAGCACCCGACCTTCGTCTACTCGAATATCTTTAATATATAAATTCTCGTGAGCCGCTATCTTAGCATTGTGACGAGCATTCGCAACAGCACTCTTAACAAGTTTTCCGATTGGCTCAGCTGAACGCTTTGCAAAATGACGCAATTGTTGTTGTGCGATTGTTACCTCGAGGCCTTTAATGAGATCAGTAACAAGGCGTACCTTGCGAGGTGCGATTCGGAGTGAGCTTAATGTTGCGGTTACTTGCGTCATAAAATTATTTTATTTTTTAGCTGCCTTTGCGGCTTCTGATTCTTTTAATTTTGCAGCAGCTTCAATTTCTTTCTGCATCTTACCTCCATGACGAACAAATTTACGAGTTAAACTAAACTCTCCAAGTCTGTGGCCAACCATTTCTTCAACGACAAATACATTGATAAAATCTTTACCATTGTGCACGCCAAATGTATGACCGACCATTTCTGGAGAAATTTGTGATGCGCGACTCCATGTCTTAATAACCTCTTTTGAGTGCGGCTTTTGGCGCTTCACTTTTTCAAGAAGTTTTGGATCGATAAATGGGCCTTTTTTAAGTGATCGTGACATAGAATAAAATTATTTGCGTTTGATACGACGAGTTACAATTAATCGTTGAGAATATTTCTTTTTATCGCGCGTTTTAACACCTCTGGTTCCACGACCCCATAAGTTTTTTGGACGTCGTGTCCCGCGCATCTGACGACCCTCACCTCCTCCATATGGATGGTCGACAGGATTCATCGCAGATCCACGCACTGTTGGGCGAATACCCATCCAGCGAGAACGACCCGCCTTACCAATCGTTACAAACATATGTTCTTCATTCGATGGACTGCCAATCGTTGCCCATGACTTTGATGAAACTTTGCGAATTTCTTTTGATGGTAACTTCAAAGTAGTATATTTGCCTTCTTGAGCGACTATTTCTGCAAATGAGCCTGCTGACCGCACAAGACGTGCGCCTCCTTCGGGCTTAAATTCGATATTATACACAAACGTACCTGGTACCAATTTGCCAAGCGGCAATGCATTACCTGTGCGCACTTGAGCGTTTTCAGAATATAAAATTTCACCTCCCTCTTTCATATCACGCCCTGCAAGTACGTATCTTCGTTCACCATCTTTATAAAGCAGTAACGCAATAAAACCAGTACGGTTTGGATCATACTCAATCGAAGTAATGCGAGCCGGAATTTCTTTTTTGTCATATGTGAATGAAACAAGTCGATACCTACGCTTGTGACCTCCCCCCTTATGTCGAACCGTAATACGTCCAACATTATTACGACCAACGTGACGCTGGAAGCCTGCAGTCAACGCTTTCTCTGGTGCTTTTTTTTGTGTCAAAACACCACGGTATAAAATACCGGTCATATGTCTTCGTGATGGAGTACGTGGTGCGTATGTTTTCATACTTAATTAAAAAATATCGATGGCTTCCCCTCCACGGAGAGCCACCACAGCTTTCTTATAACCCTTTTTAACCCCTTCTGTCAATCCACGACGACGAGGCTTTTCGTGTACTTTTACGATTTGTACGGCAGTCACATGCACTTTATAGAAAGCCTCTACTGATTCACGAACAGTTCGTTTTGTCGCTTCTGGCTTAACACGAAATGTATATTGCCCATTTTGAGACGCTGTACGAGCACGCTCAGTGACATGCGGCGAAATCAAAACAAAGCTATTTGTAGGAATAAGAGGAGCGTCAGCAGGTTTCTTCTTTTGCTCAATAGCTTCTATTTTTTCAGGCACGGGCTTTGAAGTCTTTGAAGACTTTCGTTCCTGTTTTTTTTGTTTCTTTAAAAAATCAAAAAGTGCCATATAATTTTATGCTTTGATATGTGAAAGTGATTCTTTTGTCATAACCAAGTATTTTGGCAACAATGCTTTTTCGACATTTACATTGCGAGATTCCTCAATCGTGACATATGGCAAGTTACGAAATGCGCGAATTGTTTCTGGAACAGATTTTTCAAGTAATATAAGTGTGCGTCCACCGCGACCTGCAAATTTTTCAGCGCCAACAGCGCCAGCAAATTTTTTCACCGTATCTGCGGCAATTTTTGTCTTTGGCTCAGACATTGTGATTTGATCAACGAAAAATATTTCTCCATCTTTTAATTTTTTTGATAGAACGGCGGCAAGCGCTTTACGACGAGTGGCAATATTTATCTTTCGAACATAGTTTTTTGCCTTATTTGGACCGTGAGAAACACCTCCGCCAACCCATAGCGGCGAGCGAGTTGAACCATGTCTAGCACGACCAGTTCCCTTTTGACGCCAAGGCTTTTTACCTCCACCTGATACATCACCACGATCTTTTGTGTGTGCAGTACCCTTTCTACGTGACGCCATCAAGAGACGCACCACTTCATGTACCATATCAGGATTCCATCTGACACCAAAAAGCTTTTCAGATAAAGCTACCGTGCCAATATTTTCTCCAATTTGATTATAAAGTGGTTGTTCCATAATAATTTATGCGCTTACCTCTAAGAGCGCTCCTCGCGCGCCTGGTACAGCGCCGCGAATATATAAAAGATTTTTTTCAGCATCAACTTTTACAATCTTTAAACCTTCGATTGAAACTCGATTGCCACCCATGCGGCCACCCATGCGAGTACCTTTCACGACTCTTTGCGGCCACACTGCACCAATCGAACCTGGAGCACGCTCAGAGTGTTTTTGACCGTGAGTACGCGGGCCACCTGCAAAACCATGGCGCTTTACTACACCCTGAAACCCTCGCCCCTTAACATTGCCGGAAACTTTTACAATATCGCCCTCTTCAAAAGCAGATACATCAAGTTTAGCTCCTTTTTCAAAGCTGCCTTCAGCCTTAAACTCACGCTTTGTTTTACCAAACGAAACTTGGACCGATTCATAACCATCGACATCTTTTGTTTTCACTTGCGTGACTTCCATTGGACCTGCCTGAACAACCGTGAGCGGAATCACGATACCATCTTTGTCAAAAATTTGACTCATTTCAATTTTTTTACCCAAAATGAATTTTTTCATGGCTTGAATGGGGTTTTTTGGCTAACAAAATGCCCCGAACGGCGGGGCATCAAAGCACCTTCAACCGCTACTTCCTAGACAATACCTCTAGAAAACATGGTCTATTTGTAGCATAGTGCGCTCAGATTGTCTAGCCTTTTTTGGCTTGGGATCACGATATTTGACATTACATACCAAACATGCTTAAATATTCATAGTAAATTTCACATTGAGTAGGAGATCACCCATGGGAAAGCCTCGAATATTGGTCGTAGAAGACAACTCCGTGCACCGAGAAGTCATCACCATGTACCTCAAAAGGGTGGGCGATTTCGAAATCATCTATGCCGAAGATGGACTAGATGGAGAAGTGAAATGCCAAGCGCTTCATCCAGACCTCGTTCTCATGGATATGAGAATGCCAGTGATGGACGGGTGGGAGGCAACCCGAAAGATCAGGAGCATGTTTCCAGACTTGCCGGTCATCGCCGTCACGACATCCGTGATGGAACACGAAACCCAAGAAACGCTGGCAGCGGGATGCAGAGCGATCATCACGAAACCGATTTTGTTCTCTGTCTTCCGTGAGACGATCTGCAGGTTCATCCAATGCCCCGATCTGGCAGCCGCCTAAGCGCACCTACAGCCAACTCAAGAACAGCGCCGCCCCTTGTCATGGATGACTCGGGGCGTTTTTTTATATTATAAGAATGGAAAGGAGTGCAGCGATAATTATAAAAGGGACAACAATATATTTAATAATATATTTTGGCTTACGAAAAAAAATACGACCGAGGGACTCTTCTCTAAGAGCATCAATCTTTAGGAAATAACCGAGACCGCCAAAAAAAACTATAAAACAAACTAAAATCAGTGCAGGTCTAATAAGCATTGTATGAAAAGTAAAGCATAATTCATTATACCAAAAAACCGCCCCAAAGGGCGGTTTTTTGTAAGTTACATCTTTACTTCGATGTCGACGCCGGCGGGAAGATTTAAGTTTGTGAGAGCATCAATGATTTTTGCGCTTGGCTCCAAAATATCAACAATGCGCTTATGAACCCTCATTTCGAATTGCTCACGAGCGTTTTTGTGAACGAATGTCGAACGGTTTACGGTATACTTTCGAATTTCGGTCGGAAGCGGCACCGGCCCTACAATATCGCCACCATAGCGGCGCGCAGTATCAACAATCTGTCGTACCGAGGCATCAATGACCTTGTTATCATATGCGCGAATACGAATGCGAAGTTTGTTTTTTTCAGGTACTGCGGCAGCTTTTGTGGCTTTCATTACCATGAATTATTTGACGATTTTTGTTACAACACCAGCGCCAACGGTCTTGCCTCCTTCGCGAATAGCAAAGCGTTGTTTTTCCTCAAGCGCTACTGGCTGAATGAGCTTTACTACGAACTTCATAGTGTCACCTGGCATAACCATTTCAGTACCTGCTGGAAGAGTTACTTCGCCCGTTACGTCAGTTGTACGAATGTAAAACTGTGGCTTGTAGCCTGCAAAAAATGGAGTGTGTCGCCCTCCTTCTTCTTTTGTCAAAATGTATACTTCTGCCTCAAAGTCAGTGTGAGGAGTAACAGATCCTGGCTTTGCGAGAACCTGACCACGCTCAACATCTTCTTTCTTAAGACCGCGGAGTAAAAGACCAGCATTGTCGCCTGCTCGACCTTCATCGAGAGATTTGTTGAACATTTCAATACCAGTTACCGTCGTCTTTTGGGTGTCTTTCATACCAATGATCGCGATTTCTTCAGAAACCTTCACAACACCTCGCTCGATACGCCCAGTCACTACGGTACCGCGGCCTTCAATCGAGAATACATCTTCGACAGGCATCAAGAATGGCTTGTCTAAATCACGAACTGGATCAGGAATATTATTGTCGAGGGCATCCGCTAAATCCAAAATTGGTTTTACTGCTGGATCATCTTTGCTCTTTGCCTCGAGCGCTTTAAGTGCAGAACCGCGGATTATTGTAGTTGTTTCGCCAGGGTATTCATACTTTGTAAGTAACTCACGAATTTCCTGCTCAACCAAGTCAATGAGTTCTGGATCGTCAACTGCATCACATTTGTTCAAGAAAACAATAATTGTCGGCACACCTACTTGGTGAGCGAGCAAAATGTGTTCACGAGTCTGTGGCATTGGGCCATCAGTTGCTGCAACTACAAGCACTGCGCCATCCATCTGTGCGGCACCTGTGATCATGTTTTTAATGTAGTCTGCGTGACCTGGAGCATCGATGTGAGCATAGTGACGCTTTCCGGTCTCATATTCTGAGTGGTGAAGCGCAATTGTTATCCCACGAGCACGCTCTTCAGGAGCGTTGTCGATTTGTGATACATCTTCTTTGCGAACCTTATTTCCTGCAAGGTCCAAACAGTGTAAAATCGATGCCGTCAATGTTGTCTTACCGTGGTCAACGTGACCGATGGTTCCTACATTGAGGTGTGGCTTCGAGCGTTCAAATTTTTCTGTTGCCATAAATACCTATATGTGGTTAATGAATAATGCAAATATAAACTCAATGATAGCGAAACGCGCTTGCCTTGTCAATTATGCTTACACAGGAAGCATTTCAAGCGGAATATGCTCTAAATCAATATCTTCGCTCGGTACAACTTCTGCAAAAATGGCCTTTTCATCTTCCATAAGAGAGGTCTTATCGTATCACACTTGCCTTGTTCTGCAAACTGGCAAGAAAGTATTAAAAATATAACTCTTGTAGACCATTGAGCATTATGCTTTTATAATTTTAAAGTTCCTTGAAAGGAAAATGACATGGGAGAAAAAGTCCTCATAGCACTAATGATCATATGGATTACTATGTTCTTCGTTGGAGCTATATCTCTCACAGTAAAAGGAGACTCTGTTCCCATAGAGAGAAAAATTGGGGATTGGATGCATCCATGGACAGAGTGGTTTTTAATTTTACTAATAGTGGTATTTATAGAAGAAAGTATATTTCGTCTTCTACTTATAGGACTGCCTATTTATTATCTGGACCCAACAACCAAAGTAAAGATCTTTATCTTTGCGATTAGTTGTTTCTTTTTTGTATTGTCACATCTAAAGAACGAGCTATCGCTCTCCGGGTGGATTAGTATTACAATTTCTGGCATTCTGCTAACCTGCATTTATCTTCAATTTGGCTTCCTCGCTGTCATATTATATCACTTTGCTCTTAACGCAGTACTTCAAATACCATTGAGAATCGGCCTCGTGCATCTCAAGTCAACTTAACCACCCATATTTTTTGGGTGGTTCTATTTTTTTCCTTCTACAATAAGTTGGGCAATATTTTTCGGCACTTCGTCATATGAACCGAATTCCATTGTGTAGGAGCCTCGACCTTCGGTCATACTACGCAAGTGAGTAACATATCCAAACATCTCAGAAAGCGGTACTCGCGCATCAATAACTTTCAAGTTAAGACGGTCTTCCATCTTTTCAATTCGACCGCGCTTTGAGTTGAGATCGCCCGTCACAGTACCCATAAAATCAGCGGGCACAATAACTTCTACCTTCATAACTGGCTCGAGGATGACCGGATCTGCACGACGAGCTCCTTCTTGCACTGCCATCGAACCTGCAATCTTGAAAGCTGCTTCTGATGAGTCAACTTCGTGATATGAGCCATCATATGCCGCGACCAGAAGATCTACGAGCGGGAAACCTGCAATAATTCCACGGTCCAGTGCCTCACGAACACCTTTTTGAATTGCTGAAATGAATTCTTGGGGAACAACACCTCCTTTAATCTCATTTTCAAATGTAAAACCTTTACCCCGCTCTTGCGGCTCTACCCTAACGCGTACATGACCGTATTGACCACGACCACCGGACTGCTTGATATATTTACCTTCTGCTTCAGCAACTTTACGAATTGTTTCTTTGTATGCAACCTGAGGCTTACCGACGTTTGCCTCAACTTTAAACTCACGCTTCATACGGTCAACGAGAATTTCGAGATGCAACTCACCCATTCCTGAGATAATCGTTTCGCCTGTTTCAGGATTTGAACTAATACGAAATGTCGGGTCTTCATCGGAAAGACGCTTGAGAGCCATACCCATGCGCTCCTGATCTCCTTTTGTTTTTGGCTCAATTTTGAGATCTACAACCGGTTCTGGAAATACAATTTTTTCGAGAATAATTGGATAATCAGGGTCTGAAAGTGTGTCTCCTGTCGTTGTACCTTTAAGGCCTACGATGGCGCCAATCTCACCTGCATGCATTTCTTTTACTTCTTCGCGGTGGTTGGCATGCATAAGTAAAATTCTACCTACGCGCTCTTTTTGGTCTTTTGTAACATTATAAATATAAGAGCCCGCAGTAAGAGTCCCTGAATACACGCGGAAATAGGTAAGCTGCCCCACGAAAGGATCCGTTTGCAATTTGAAAGCGAGCGCAGAAAAAGGCGCATCGTCATTTGTTTCGCGCGTTATATCTGAATCATCTTTTGGATCTTTACCCGTGATTGGTGGTTTATCAACAGGACTTGGGAGGTAATCGAGCACACCATCAAGTACCAACTGAACGCCCTTGTTTTTAAGTGCTGAGCCACAAAAAACCGGCACTAATTTATAAGCAATTGTTGCGCTGCGCAAAGCTTTTTTTAAAGCATCGAGCGACATTTCTTTTCCTTCAAGATACTGCTCGGTAAGAGTGTCGTCGGTTTCAACAATACGCTCAAGCAAAAGATGACGACGCGCGTCAGCATCTTTTTTCATATTTTCTGGGATTTCGCCTTCAGTAATGATTTCGCCGTGATCTCCAGAAAATCGATATGATTTCATGCGGAGCAAGTCAACAACACCTTCAAAATGATCCTCAAGACCGATAGGTAATTGTACAGCGATAGCGTTTGGCGTTAAGCGCTCAATGATAGAAGCAAAACTGTGATCAAATGATGCTCCTGTACGA
Organism: uncultured Candidatus Saccharibacteria bacterium; assembly: GCA_964368005.1. Lineage (GTDB taxonomy): Bacteria > Patescibacteriota > Minisyncoccia > Ryanbacterales > GWA2-47-10b > JBBTUF01. The sequence goes on along the minus strand of CAYIZO010000008.1, from coordinate 286 downwards.
TCAAGCTTATTGATAAAACAAATACGAGGTACTTTGTATTTATCAGCCTGACGCCACACAGTTTCCGATTGTGGCTCAACTCCTGCAACGCCGTCAAAAACCACAACACCACCATCAAGAACGCGGAGAGAGCGCTCAACTTCTACCGTAAAATCTACGTGCCCTGGCGTATCGATAATATTGATACGAAATTCATTTTCTTTTGTTAGTTTTTCTTTTGGAATATAGGTTGGGCGCCAAGAACATGTAGTGGCAGCAGATGTGATTGAGATCGGAAGAGCGTCGT
>CAYIZO010000007.1:0-12681 GCA_964368005.1 uncultured Candidatus Saccharibacteria bacterium | reverse complement strand
TCTCGAACGGCTACGAGTCGGAGAGCTGGGACGACGAAACTTGCAAGCGCGAGCTCGAGTATCGCACGACGCTGGAGGACGTTCTGGACGCTTTTGGCGACCGTCTCGCAGCAGTGCGGGCGGCGTAATCAGAACGGGCAAGCAACACGCCCGTTCGAAAGAAGAAGTAAGCTGTTGCAATCCGCCGCCGGTGAACTCACTGGCGGCGTTTTGTTTTTCTATAATTTTTGAAGCAAGAAACGCGCGCCCCACATCTACACCTATGGTTTAGTACCTTTCTTGTGGTATCTTCCAACTTCTATCTTTATGCGTTTTCAAGCACTTCCTGGAGTTTCGGACTGTTTTGATAGTATTCTCAAAAACGAGAAAGGTAGGTTTTTAGCTGGTTTGATGTTTTATATAATGTGTCCATTATTTAAAGTGTGTTGAAGAGGTTACTTCTTTTACTCAATAATGTTATCGAGAAGAAGCGAGTTGAAAAACTTCGACAGAAAATAATATATTTGTGACAACTTTTTTGTTGTTGTTTTGACTGTAAATTTTCATTGTAAAGTAAGCGTTTTTGTATCTCGTTTATTTTCTTACTCGAAATAATGGACTAATTTTTTAATTGGTGGAAAATTTAGATAAAGGTCGGATATCACTTATCGGTACTCAAAGACGAACGTTATCCAAATAGTTAATATAAAATACTATGCAAATCATCAAATGGGAACCATTCAGGGAAATTGATCGATTTTTTGACGATCGTTTTTTTCAACCATTCACAACGCTTCCAAAACTTGGTTTTGATCTTGCCGTAGATGTATATGAAGAGAAAGGAAATGTTGTCGCAAAAATGAGTTTGCCGGGAATAAGGCCAGAAGATCTTGATGTATCTCTTGAAGATGATACGCTCACAATCGCTGGCAAGCGCGAAGAGGAAAAAGAAACAGAAAAGAAAGACTACTACAGTAAAGAAATTCGCAGAGGTTCATTCTCTCGAACGGTTAGTCTGCCAAAGTCGGTTGATGCTGGAAAGACCGAAGCAAAGTATGAAAATGGCGAGCTTGTTGTGACAATGCCAGTGGTCGCAAGTACAAAGGAGAAGGCGGTGAAAGTGAAAATTCAGAAATAATATTTTCCATGCTTTCACATAATAAAAAGAATGCTCTAGATAAGAAGAGGCTTTTGCGAGAACAGGATTATGTTACTCGTCCTCCACGTCTTGAAGGTGTAGTTAAAGAAAATATGATGCAGCCGGTAAGGAAAAAGAAAAAGGTTAAGTCAAAAGATTCTTGAAACTATATTTTCTCAAAACATTGGGTTGCCCGGCGGGTCTGGTGTGTTGACGGCGGGTTCCGCAAGGGTTAGTCACTCGGTTTCGGCCGATAGGGATGCCGGGTCCGCTAGGCGATCCAATAAATAAATAGAAATGATTAAGTTAGTCAAAAAAGGAATATATCGTCTCGTTTGGACGAAAGATAGACAAAGAATGCTCTATCTTGGGGATTGTGGTTATCTTTGGGCCTACGCTAAAGGTATTGGAGAGTTGTTTGCTTTCTCAAAACATCCCCATAAACCTTCGTATACTTTGGCTGAGGGAAAATATAGGATATATACCGTCGAAAAAGAGCCTAAGTATGTCGATCTCCAACATCTTGAGCTATCAGTAAAGCCGGGAGTGTGGCAAGGGTACCTACTTCTCACTGGGCTACCAACGAAGAACAAAATTCGGAGCAGGATTGTGCCAACAGACGAAGTTATAAGCTTAACAAGAGCAAGAAAGGCGAGTGCTAAAAGATAGGCATGACGCTAGTCTTGGGCTTGTCATAAAATTCTAGAAATACAAAACCGCAAACGCCACAATAGATTGACAGTGGTATTTTTTGTGCTATATTAATTTTCGAACTCGTTCCCAAAAAACATCAAAGAAAAAAGGAGGATTCAATGGGTCGAACCCACGCTTTTCCTCGGGTGGAGAATATTCCACATCAGTATCTCACAGCATCTCGCCCGCGCACGCCACATGTTTCGAAGAGGACTCGGGCGAGCATTCTGCGCGTAGCGCGTGCTCTGGCATTTGGCGTGCTCGCGTTTTGCGCCTATGTCTATTTTTTCTAGGGAGTAGCTCTAGACCTCACACCGCTCGGTATTCATACTGAGCGGTGTTTTCATTTTTAATGATATAATTTTTGTAGTATGAGTAAGCGGTTATTTTTTATTTTTATTATTGCATTTTTCTTAAATTTTATTTGGGAAGAGTTACATTCACAGCTATATATTCACTATAAAGGGGAGTCGATTACTCATCTCGTTTTAGTATATGCTGCGCTTTTTGATGCGTTTGTAATTTTTATTGCAGCGGTATTATTTTTTTATACCCCGGTATTTCGTGACAGAATGTTGGTAGTTGTTTTAGTCTTGATTATTTTTGCGGTTGGTCTTGAAATCTTTGCGCTCGGGACTGGTCGTTGGCAGTATAATTCTTTTATGCCGATTATTCCTGTTTTGGAGGTGGGCTTTACGCCGGTCGTTCAACTTGGGTTGCTTGCATATTTTAGCATTAGAGCTAGTTTTAAGCTTGATTAAACCCTAAAAATAGTGCACCATATGTTCAATATGGTCATGAGAATAAAGAATTTTATAAAGCATAGACGCTGGTTTATGGTGATAGGCGCCATTATTTTGCTCGGTATTGGAGGGTATAAGTTTTTGGGTGGCAATTCTAATACTGACAAAGATTTTGTAACTGTGCGTAGAGGCGATGTACGTCAGGCAGTGAATGTAACCGGGCGAGTAAGAGCTGCCCAAAACGTTGATCTTGCTTTTGAAAAAGCTGGCCGCGTTGTCGCTGTTTTTGCTGATGTGGGAATTGTTGTTGTACCTGGGCAGTCTCTTGTTGCACTTTCAGGTTCTGATCTTGCTGCTGATCTTGAGCGCGCAAAGGCAGAGGTATTACTCGCAGAAGCGAAGCTTAGTGAGCTTAAACGAGGTGCTCGGCAGGAAGATATTCAAGTATCGGAGGTTCAGCTAACAAATGCCCGCGCTGTGCAGGAAGACGCGAAAGTAAACCTCGTAAATCAGGTCCAAGAAGCATACACGCAGGTAGATGATGCGATTCGAAATAAAGTTGATCAGCTTTTTACAAATCCCAGATCTTCATCTCCGCGACTTATTTTTACATCTGACACTCAATTACAAATTGATATTGAGTCAGGAAGAACGCAGGTAGAATCTATTCTGGCCGCATGGAGCCAGAAACAGGCAGTAATAAGTTCTCAAGATGCAAAGCAGAATTTACAAAAAATTAAGTTATTTCTTGATAAGGTAGCGCTTGCGGTGAATACGCAGAATGCATCTTCAAATATTTCTCAAACTACCCTTGATGCATATAAAGCTGCTATTCTCGCTAGTCGCGGTAACATCAATACGGCCATTGAAAGTATTTCGACTGCTGATGAAAAATTGCGAAATGCTGACTCGGCACTTTCGCTCGCACAGCAGCAACTTACCTTAAAAAAAGCAGTTGCGACTGTCGAACAAATTGCCTCTGGGGAAGCAGAAGTAGCGCGTGCGAATGCAAATGTCAGAAGCGCTGAGGCTCAATTTGCAAAAACGGTTTTACGCGCACCAATACATGGTGTTGTAACTCGCCAAGACTCAAAAATAGGTCAAATCGTAAGTGCTAATACTGCTGTCGTCTCAATCGCCGGAGTTGCTGAATTTCAAGTGGAAGTAAACATGCCAGAAGCTGATATTGCAAAAATTGCTGTCGGGCAAGGTGCTACCATTACTCTTGATGCGTATAGTGCGGAAAATATTTTTGAAGCAAGTGTAGTTAAGATCGATCCGGCAGAAACAATGGTTGATGGAGTTGCGACATATAAAGCGACGCTTCAATTTGCTAAAAATGATGCTCGCATTAAGTCCGGGATGACTGCAAACGCAATTATTGTAGGTGAAATACGAAAGAATGTTTTATTTGTGCCTCAGCGCGCTGTTCTGTCAAAAGATGGTCAAAAGATTGTCCGAGTGACAGATGGAGAGAGCATTAAAGAAGTGATTGTGGCGACAGGACTCAGGGGGTCTGACGGATCACTAGAGATCTTAAGTGGAGCTCGTGAGGGCGATAAAGTTCTTACAACTTCTGTAATAAAATAATATGTCCCTCTTAACGCTTCGCGTCGGCTTTTTTTTGGCGTTGCGACAAATCAGGAGATCGGGGAAGGGTACGACAGGCTTGATAATTTTTATTATGATGCTTACTTTTTTGAACCTGGTTGTCGTATCAGGGCTTCTTGTGGGGCTTATCTCGGGCTCCTTTAAACAATTCCGCGAGAGCTACTCAGGAGAGGTAATTATTACTTCTGCGCCCGGGCGAGATTATATTGAGAATTCGCCTGCTCTTATTTCTTTTTTGGGAAGTCATCCAAAAGTAAAAAGCATCTCACCGCGTTACAGTGTCGGTGTACAGGTACTTGGAACACTCAACGATCTTCCAGATAAAAACCAGCGCCAAATCGTATAGGGATTCGACTCACAGGTATTGATCCGGCAAAAGAAGAGTTGATAACTGGTTTTTCTAGATTTATTAAATATGGTGAAAATTTACAAGAGGGGGAGGAGGGCTACATTCTTATAGGAGCGAATCTCATTAAAAAATACTCATCGTTCGCTGATGCAAATATCCCTGGACTTGATTTATTGAACGATGTCGACATTGGGAGTCGTGTTCGCGTGTCGTTGTCACAAAAAACAGGCGGTACCATAAGTAAAGATTTCATTGTCAAAGGCCTTGTGAAGAGTAAGGTTGATGAGATTTCTACACGTATGTTTATTACTGACAAGGAGTTGAAAAGGCTTTTGCCAGTAAACAGTGAGCAGTACCATGAAATTGCTGTAAAGACTGACCGAGAATTTGCTGAAACGCTTGTAGCAGAAGCAAAGGATTTCATGGGTACGAGTGTGGCGCGTATTCAAACCGCAGATGAAGCAATACCATCTTTTTTGCACGATATTGAGGCGACCTTTGAAATTTTAGGGAATGCTCTTTCTTCTATTGCGCTGGTGGTGGCCTCTATCACGGTATTTATTGTGATTTTTATCAATGCCGTAACAAAGAGAAAATATATTGGGATCATGAAGGGTATCGGTATTAGTCCTCAAGCTATTCAGTTTTCATATATAATTCAAGCTTTGTTTTATGGAGTTGTTGGGTCAGCAATTGGTCTAGTTTTGACGTTTGCAGTCTTGAAGCCATATTTTGATATACATCCAATTGATTTTCCATTTTCGGACGGTATATTGGTTGCGACCCCAAGCGGTGCAGCATTGCGCATCGCTATATTACTCACAGTAAACTTAATTGCAGGATATTTGCCTGCAAAACTTATTGTGAGAAAAAATACATTGGATTCTATTTTAGGAAGATAAATCTATTTATGATACGAGCTGAAAAATTAGTAAAAAGTTATGGAACTGGTGAGCTCGAACTAGTCGTTTTAAAGAGCCTCAATTTGGAAATAAAAGATGGAGAGTTTGTGGCGATTATTGGATCTTCTGGTGCTGGCAAATCAACACTACTGTACCAAATCTCGCTTCTTGATGAGCCAACAAGCGGAGAAGTGTATTTGGATGGTGTTCGAATGTCGAGCTTAAGCCAGCTCGAAAAGACGGCGATTCGACTGCATAAATTAGGATATGTGTTTCAGGATTACGCGTTATTACCTGAACTGACTGCAATTGAAAATGTCGCTTTACCTATGTTGATGCAGGGGCTTACAAAAGTTGCGGCGTATAAAAAAGCCGAGATTGCGCTCGGACGCATTGGACTCCAAGATAAAAAGCAAAATTTACCGAGCCAGCTATCGGGGGGCCAACAACAGCGCGTGTCTATCGCGCGTGCCATTGCCCATAGTCCTCATATTCTTTTTGCAGACGAGCCTACGGCGAATTTAGACTCGTCGAGTGCGAAGCCTGTGATGGAGGCATTTCTCGACCTTCATCGTGAAGGGCAAACGATTATTATGGTAACTCATGAGGAAGAATACGCTGCGCTTACAGATCGAGTTATAACCTTAAAAGATGGCGTTATTGTCTCTGATAAGAGACAATAACTTTTCTTTCTGAAGGCGCGTTATATAATAAAGGCAGTATAGTAAAAGCTTTATTTATCTCATGGTTACTACAGAAACAAAAGATGAAGAGGTGCTTTTAGCCTCACTCGAAGAGCCTTTGCATTTCGGGGTTTTAGTCGATAAATACCAGCGACCTTTTTTGCGCCTTGCATATAGTGTGGTCCGCAGTCGTGAAGAGGCTGAAGATATTGTGCAAGAGGCGTTTTGTGATATATATCGCAATGCGCTCTCATTCAAAAAACAGGAGGGGGCTTCGTTTAAGAGTTGGGCGTATCGAGTTGTACTTAATAAGGCTATTTCTCACTATCGTAAGCTTAAAAAAGAGCGAGAGCGATATACAGCTCTTGAGCCTGTGCACTACGAAAACTTAGGAGTAGATGAAACTATTTCTGTAAATATTGATCAAAAAATGACTGTGGAATATTTTCTTGATCGTTTACCAAATGATTTAAAGAGAGTTGTACGTGCGTATTATATAGAAGACAAATCTTATGCTGATATTGCTGCGGAAGAAGCAATTTCACTCTCGACGCTTAAAATGAGACTGTTTCGAGCAAAGCGCTTGTTGCGAGAGTCTATTCCTCAATAATATTTTTTTATGAATCATTCCCCAGATAATTTAGAACAGATGCGTAATCGTACGATGAGAAAGGTGTATGGTATTTGGCTTGTTCGCAGTATGTTGCCGTTGCTTGTAGCTGAGTTCGTTGTACTCGCGACCATTGCAGTAGGAGTGCAGAGCTACATGTCGTTTGAAAACGTTATGAGTAATATTGTGTATCGTACTACACACCACCCAGTGGGCATGATGTGGGGGTATGTAGTTAACGCCGTGACCAACACAGAGTTTGTAGCGAAAGTGCTTTTGTTTGGAGCTCTTTTTGTAGGGGTATTTATAGCCCGTGATGCAGTACGTGTGGCTCGGCGACTTGGTAGTAACTTTTTAAGATTTCGTCGCGTTATATAAAGCACAGTAAAAGGTCATTATAAGTATAAAAATAGAACTTAAAAGTCCCCGTTATGGGGGCTTTTAAGTTTTTGCTATGTAGTGTCATTTATGCAATAATCATATATATAATGAGGTTTCCAATGAAAATAAAAAATATTGTTTTTATGGGCATAGTTTTGCCGTTTCTTGCGTTTGCTCAAGCTGCTTCTAACATCGAGGATCAACTTGCGAATCTTAATACTATATTGCGTGATCAGTTAATCCCAATGTTAATTGTTCTCGCGACCGTGGTGTTTATGGTGGGGATCTTGCGATATGTGGCAGCAGGCGGGGATGAGGAGAAAGTAAAGGCGGGGCGCAATATGATGATTTTCGGTGTCATTGCTTTAACGGTTATGGTCTCGGTGTGGGGGATTGCGAAGATATTAGTCGAGACATTTGACGTCGGTGGTCAGCCAATTCCCATAGATCTTGGAGGACTTTAAAAAAATATTGGAGGTGTGGCTGAGTGGTTGAAAGCGCCGCTCTCGAAAAGCGGTATACTCGAAAGGGTATCGGAGGTTCGAATCCTCCCGCCTCCGCCAGTTTATACTCTCAGAAAAAGTTAAAATTATAATTTATGAGTCAGAAGAGTAAAAAAGGTTTTAAAGACAACATTGAAAAATTAACTCTTGGAAATGAGAATTTTCGAAAAGTTTTATATACGGGTGGGCATAGTCAACTTGTATTAATGACGCTACAGGCGCAAGAAGATATTGGTCTAGAGATCCATAAAGATACAGATCAATTTTTTCGTTTTGAAGCAGGGGAGGGGCTTGTATTGATCGATGATAATGAGTATGTCGTTGGAGATGGTGACGCGGTTATTGTACCGGCAGGCTCAAAGCATAACGTAGTAAATACTTCAAAAAGCAAACTTCTTAAATTCTATACTATTTACTCTCCTGCGCATCACAAAGATGGTATCGTTCGAGACACAAAAGCAGACGCAATAAGGATGGAGGCCGAGTTTGACGGTATTATCACAGAATAATTTCTAGGTAGAAGAAATTTGGTATAATAAATGCATGTTTGTTGGTATTCTTTTCACTTTTTTAGTTTCATTCGTTATAGGGGTGTTTAGTTTATTGACGTTTAGGAGTTACTATACGATTAACTCACGATATGCCAGTCAGGCTGTGACTTCTTTTGCATTTTTTTGGTTGGGCATGGCAGGCTCATGGTTTTCGATTGCATGTATGGATTTTTTTAGATATCTTAGGTTTCAGCAAGTCGCTATTATAGTTACGTATTGTTTGCAGATATTTATTGGTGCATCGCTTGTTATAGGTGCATATTTTGTTCAAGAGGTTTTATCTGAAGGACGAAAAAGAAAAACTGTGCTGGTAGTATATGGTATATGGTATTTGTTTTTTTTAGTCTCACTTTTTTTCTACAAGGTAGAGCTACAGCCTGAGAATTATTTTGCAGCACAAATTATTTCTTCGCCAGCCACATTAGGTCTTTTTATAGTAGGATTTTTTCCTTTGTGGGCGGGAGCCGTTGTTTTATTTGTCCGTTCGATTAAAAATAAGGCCAAGTTACCTGAGCCCGTAAGACATTCATATTTATTTATGGCAGTTTCTTTGATTCTTATCGGGTTGGCAGGAGCTCTCGATGAAACAGGAATTGTGTATGGATGGATGGTGACGGTAATGAGGTTGATAACTCTTATTTCAAGTATAGTTGCGTACACAGCTTTGAGTGGCTTGAGAAAGCCAGATGAGATGGTTATTGAATAATTTTGTTTTTTTGATGCATAAAAACCTTTACAGAGTTGATTTTTAATGCTACTTTAAAGTGCATTATGATAGTCGCTCTTTCTCTTTTATTTTTGATAACAGTTTTCCTCGGGTATCGATTGTGGCAAATGGAGAAAAAAATGTACGTGTTATTTGGCGGCGCACAGCCGAAGACGTTAGAGGCGCTTGTAGGAGATCACCACGGACATTTAGAAAAGTTGCGGAGTGAATCCATCTCATTACAGAAAGCAGTTCTTTCTCTCGAGAGTGACTTTCTTAAATCAGTACAAAAGGTGGGGGTAGTTCGGTTTAACCCATTTGCTGATTCTGGCGCAGGAGGAGACCAAAGTTTTGCGATAGCCCTTCTTGATGGTGATAATAACGGCGTAGCACTGTCAGGTATTTATGTACAAGGAAGGCCAATGATGTATGCAAAGCCAATTGAAAGGGGGACGTCACGGTATGCTCTATCAAAAGAAGAGCAAGAAGCACTTGGCCAAGCAGGCGCTTTAAATTAAATAAAAGTTTTAAATTTGGCATCAAATGACAATAAAAGAAAAATCAATACAAACTGTTCGCCATCCCATTGTGGTTATTCTGGGGCATGTTGATCATGGGAAAACAACGCTTCTCGATACCATTCGCAAGACTAATGTTGTCTCGCGTGAGGCGGGCGGCATTACTCAACATTTGGGGGCTTACGAAATAACCTGGAATGATAAAAAAATTACATTTCTTGATACACCAGGCCATGAAACATTTTCAAAAATGCGCGAACGCGGTGCGCGAGTCGCTGACATTGCTATATTGGTAGTTGCTGCTGATGATGGAGTTAAGCCCCAAACAAAAGAAGCATTTGAGGCAATTAAAAATGCAAAAATTCCGTACCTTGTTGCTCTCAATAAAATCGACAAACCATCCGCTGATCCTGATAGAGTAAAAGCAGCGCTTGCAGAAATGGGGGTACTTGTTGAGGGTTGGGGAGGTACAGTGCCAATAATTTCCATATCTGCAAAAGTGGGTACTAATATCGGTGAACTTCTCGATACCGTTTTACTTGCAGCAGAGATGGAAGAGTTAAAGTCTGATCCTAAGACGCTCGCACAAGGAGTTGTCATTGAAGCTCACCTTGATTCGCGTCGTGGACCATCTGCAATGTTGCTTGTTACGAATGGCACTTTGCATAAGGGAGAATTTATACTCGCAGGCTCAGCATCATCTCCTGTTCGCATTCTTGAGAATTCTCTTGGGAAGAGCGTAGCTGACGCGGGCCCAGCAACTCCTGTTACAATTGTTGGTTTTAGTAAAGTTCCAGAAGTAGGAGTTTTATTTCAGGCATTCCATTCAAAAGAAGACCTTGAACAAGCCATGAGCAGTCAAGTCGTTTTAAGCACTAAAGACTCACGAGATGCTGTAAATGCAGAAGTTGGTATTATGTTGAAAGCTGATGTTGCAGGGTCTTTAGAAGCGATCTCTGATGAGGTTCGTAGAGTAATCCCGGAAGGTCTTTCGGTGAGGTTTTTTGAGGGAGGAGTTGGGGATATTAATGAAAATGATATTAAAAGTATTTCTTCTGCGCATATCGCATTTGTGGTAGGATTTCATACAAAAATAAAAGGTCCAGCTGCCGATTTAGCGGCACGATTTAATGTTTCGGTAAAAACTTTTGATGTTATTTACGAGGCTGTTGATTGGATTCTAGCGGAGTTAAAGGTTTACGTTCCAAAACAGTTTACTCGAGATGAGCTGGGAAAATTATTAGTGTTAAAAACTTTTCAATCAACAGGTGGTGGGCGAATTGTTGGTGGTCGCGTACGCGAAGGCAAGGTTGTTAGGGAGGCAAAGTTTGATATTATGCGAAGTGGTGAGCGAGTCGGTTCGGGCTCAGTAAGTAGTGTTCAGCGCAACAAATCAGCAGTAGACACTCTTAAGGAGGGCGAGGAGGGAGGGTTGCTTGTGCAGTCATCACGAGCGATTGAAGAGCGTGATATTCTAGTGTTTTATAATGAACGAGAAGCGTAAGGAAAGGCTTGCTGCATTTGTACGGGAGATATTGCCAGATTTTTTTCGTTTTGATTGTGGTTTTGCTAATGACGTACTTGTGTCAATTATTCATGTTGAGCCGAATGAGGCATCGAGTAAAGTAAAAGTGTATATAAGCGTTTGGCCGGATGATAAGCGTGACGAGGTTGCCAATACACTTAAAATGAGTGAAAATAAGGCGAAGCATTATATCAGAGAACGAATATCATCAAAATATTCACCGTTGATTTCTTTTTATGTAAAGTAATGGCTCGGTAGCCAAGTGGTAAGGCAAGGGTCTGCAAAACCCTTATTCGCGGGTTCGATTCCCGCCCGAGCCTCAAGGAAAATAATTTGCTGGGGTGGTGGAATTGGCAGACACGCTAGCCTTAGGAGCTAGTGGGAGAAATCCCGTGGGAGTTCAAGTCTCCCCTCCAGCACACTAGAAAAAGTAGTTATTTTTTGTTATAGTGATTGAAGATTTTTAGGTTTTTGCGGTCATCGTATAATGGCTATTATGCGTCCTTGCCAAGGACGAGACGGGGGTTCGACTCCCCCTGACCGCACAATGCATGGCGGTGCGTCCGTTAAAAATAACAAGAAAATTTTTAATCCTCACTATGAGACTTAATGTAACAGTGCCAGTTTATAATGAGGAAAAGAAGTTAGTTGAAAATATTTTACAGCTCCAACACTTTTTAGTTGAAAAATTTCTTATTGGAGAGTTTTCTATTATTATTGCTGAAAATGGTTCAACCGATAAAACACCGCATATCGCAAAAAGGCTTGCAGAAGATAATCAGCATATTATATTTTTTTCTACAAAGAAAAAAGGGAGAGGAGGAGCGCTTCGAGAATCGTGGGAACGCTACCCAGCCGATATCGTTGGGTATATGGATGCCGATTTGTCGACCGATATAAAAATTTTACCCTCTATGCTTGTTTCTCTGGAACATGATTCGGACATCACTATAGGATCTCGTCTGAAGACAGGTTCACGAGTGACGCGATCAATTAAACGCGAACTTTTTTCTCGGAGTTATAATATATTTTTAAAGCACATATTAGGCACATCTATTTCTGATGCACAATGCGGATTTAAATTTCTTAGGGGAGAAATCGCATCAAAGCTTCTTAAAAAAATAAAAAACGAGGAATGGTTTTTTGATACTGAAATGCTTATTCTTGCAGAGCGCTCAGGTGTGCGCATTAAGGAGTTTCCAGTCGAATGGAAAGAGCGAGTAGAGAGTACGGTTAACATTCCTCGTTATATCGCCGAAAATATCAGAGGGGTTTTTCGGTTATGGAAAATGTCTTAAAAGGAAAAACAGTACTTCAGCTTATTATTTGTGGACTGGTAGCAGAGGTACTTTGGATTGTTCTTTTCGTATCACAAACGCTTTATCCAAATTTTCGAGGTGAAAGATTCTTACCACAAGACCCATTGAATGGAGTGCTTGCAATAGTATTATGTGCGCAAGTATTACTTTATATTATCGTATCTCGCATTGGGGTTACCGCTAAAGATCGCTTTATTATAATCATATTTTCGGTCCTTTTTGCTGGGACACTAATTGGGACACTTTTCCCAATCACATCGACTGATATTTATGGATATATTTCATATACTAGATCAGTTACTAAGTATCACGATAATCCTTACTATATAACGCATAATAATTATCCTGACGATCCATTGTTCCCCCACCTATCGAAGCTATGGCTTGATCTAGAAAACCCTTATGGTCCATTTTTGACCACATTATATTTAATTCCAGGGTTTGCTGCTCGAGATACATTTGTTTTTCAG
>CAYIZO010000006.1:0-12887 GCA_964368005.1 uncultured Candidatus Saccharibacteria bacterium | reverse complement strand
ACGTGTGCTCTTCCGATCTCACGACAAGTCGAACATTCAACTACTTGTGTGTACGACCCGAAAAAAGATTGTTTCGTATCACGAATTGTGCCCGATCCATGACAGCGAGAACAGGTAGTTTCTTTTGTGTCTTTTTCTTTGCCTGACCCTTCGCAAGCATCACATGGACCGCGTTTTCGAATAAGCACTCGTCGCTCAGTACCAAACACTGCATCAGCAAATGAAATTTCAATGTCTATTGATATATCGCGTCCTCGTTTTTGATGCGATCCTGTAAAACCCGTACCACGACCAAAAAAAGTTTCAAAAATATCGCCCATATCGGCGCCCTCAAATCCTTGAAAATTGCCAAAATCCCACCCACCATTCGCCTGCCCCATATCGGGTCCATTTGAGCCGAATCGATCATACTGAGCTCGTTTTGAGTCGTTTGAAAGGATTTGGTAGGCTTCGTTTACTTCTTTGAATTTACTCTCATCACCACCCTTTTTATCGGGATGATATTGATGTGCAAGACGCCGATATGCTTTTTTTATATCGTCTTTCGTCGCATTTCTCGCAACGCCTAATATAGTGTAATAGTCTTTCATTGTTGTGTTTTTGGAGGTGAAAACGAATAAGCAAGTATAGTGGCAGGCACTGCCCGCAACTCAACTATACCAAAGCGATGAAGAGTTCGCAAAAGCATTATGGCAATTCCAATCGCAAGCCAATAGACCGGAAAAGCAAGTATACGTAAAGTAAAAAAGAGTGCAACAGCGTATATTTTTGGAAACGCCCCTTTATAGGCATCTGTTTGTGCTCGAATAATACTCATTCCAGTTAGATATAATACGTGCACATATGAATCAGTCGGCTTTACTTGGATTTCAAGCTGATCAGAATATTTTTTTAGATTTTCATCAACTGTAAGTGTAGCTTGCTCTTTTGTAAGTGTTGGATAATCTTTCATAACTTGAAAAATTATTGCATCAGATATTGTCATTGTAGGAATAAACGATGGGTCTATTTTTTTAATAGTCGGCGCAGCATACTCTGCAGCTTTTATAAAATACTTCTCAGGAATAATACTTTCTAACTGAATCTCGACAGAAGTATTTTTAATATAAAAAGCTGTAGAAAACACAGCGATAAGACACGTGACTAGTAACGGAACCGATTTGCGTAAAGGTCTTGCAAGACTCCCGTCGAGGGTATTTTGAACTGAAAAATATGTTCGATAATATCCAACAACACAACTGACAAACAGCACGCCCGTGGCAATCATAAATATTGGATCAGGAAAAAATACAATACTAAAGAACGACATCCCTGCAGCCGCCAAAATAAGTAGCATTGTATTTTCAACAAGAATAACTGTAAGCGCCCAGAGTATTGCGAGTACTGCGGCAACTACTACGGTGCTCCAGAGAAGTATTGTCGAATCCCAGCGTAGCTGAGGCAGTAGCTTTGATACTAAGAACCAAAATAAAATAGATGTTACAAGAAGCAGCCCTAAAAGTATTATCTGTTTAGTTCTTTCCGTCATTACCCTTATTATCGTCTTTTATCTCTTCGTGTTCAACTGTGCGTGGCTCATCTTGCTTTGGGGTTGATTCCGCACTCGATGCATCTTGCTTATAAAGAAATTCTCCAATTTTTTGAGCAGAAAGTGAGTATTCCTGTGTTTTTGCTTTAATTTCATCAAGAGATTCTCCTTTTAATACCTCAGTGAGATCAGCTTTCTTTTTCTCAATATCAGCCTTAATGTCAGCAGGAACTTTATCGCCAGCATCTCGAATAGCCTTATCGGTCGTATATACCATAGTATCAGCTATGTTTTTTGCCTCGATGATTTCTTTTTTCTTCTTATCCTCATCAGCATGAGCTGCAGCATCTTGCTTCATGCGCTCGACTTCTTCTTTAGAAAGTCCACTTGAAGCCTCAATCCTCACCGACTGCTCTTTGTTTGTCGCCTTATCTTTCGCTTTCACTGACAAGATTCCATTCGCATCGATATCAAATGTAACTTCTACTTGCGGCGTTCCACGCGGTGCAGGTGGAATACCGTCAAGAATAAACCTCCCGAGAGTTTTATTTCCCGCAGCCATTTCACGCTCACCTTGCAAGATGTGAATTTCAACAGAAGTTTGCTGATCAGCCGCAGTTGAAAATACTTGAGTCTTTGCAGATGGAATTGTGGTATTCTTTTCGATAATGCGTGTAAACACTCCACCAAAAGTCTCAAGACCGAGTGATAGCGGTGTTACATCGAGCAACAAAATATCTTTAACATCTCCTTGCAAAATACCTCCTTGAACTGCAGCGCCAAGGGCCACCACCTCGTCAGGGTTAATTGAGCGATTTGGTTCGCGACCAAAAAGTTTTTTGACTGCCTCAACGATTGCTGGCATGCGTGTCTGTCCTCCAACCAAAATGACCTCATTAACATCGGAGACCGCAAACCCTGCATCTTTAACTACTTGTGCAGTAATTTGAACTGATTTTTCAATATATGCAGAGACAAGTTCTTCCAGTTTTGCGCGAGTAAATTTTAATAGTAAGTGCTGGGGACCAGACGCATCAGAAGTGATAAATGGAATATTTATTTCGTGCTCAACGGTAGTTGAAAGTTCATGTTTTGCTTTTTCTGCTGCTTCTTTCAAGCGCTGTAACGCCATCGTATCGCGAGTAACATCAATACCACTTTGTTTTTTAAATTCTGCGACGATCCACTCAATAATTTTTTGGTCAAAATCGTCACCACCCAAGTGAGTGTCTCCCCCTGTTGCTTTAACCTCGATTGTGTCTTCAGAGATTTCAAGCACTGATACGTCAAACGTACCTCCACCGAAATCGTACACGGCTACTTTTTCATTTTTCTTTTTATTGAATCCATACGCAAGAGCTGCTGCGGTCGGTTCGTTGAGAATACGACGAACATTAAAGCCCGCTATTTCACCTGCGTCTTTCGTAGCTTTGCGCTGAGAGTCATCAAAGTACGCAGGGACTGTAATAATAACATCGGTGATTGGGCTACCGATTTTTTCTTCTGCGTCTGCTTTGAGTTTCTGTAAAATCATCGCAGCCATTTCTTCTGGACGTAACCACTTACCGCCCATCTCAATTTCTACGCCACCATTTTGCGATTCACGAATTGGATACGGAAGTAATGCTTTATCGCGCTCGACTTCCTTGTCTTTAAATTTGCGCCCGATAAGACGCTTGGCAGAATAGATAGTGCCCTTTGGGTTTGTAATTGCCTGTCTTTTTGCAAGCAAGCCTACTAATCGCTCATTTGCTTTTGAAAGTGCGACAATAGAAGGCGTTGTGCGATTTCCTTCTTTGTTTTCAATAATTCGTGGCTCACCACCTTCAACCACTGCCATAGCAGAGTTTGTTGTTCCTAAATCTATACCTAATATTTTGCTCATATTTTTATATTATTTATTAATTAATTATTTTTCATATTTTGCTACCTTCACTCGTGCGGGCCGTAATACACGATTTTTCATTTTATAGCCTGCCTGTACTTCTCCTACCACCTTATTATCGTCTTCTTCCTGATCAACTTTTACCAACTCAACGGCTTCATGCACAGATGGATCAAATTCTGAATGTACGGCATCAATTTTTATAACCTCATATTTTGTAAATATTCTTTCGATTTGATTTCGAATCCCCCGCACTCCATCAAGCCATTTTGATTCAGGAGGATCCAATGCAAATGCGTTATCAAACCCATCAGCTATTTCGAGTAATTCTTTAATAATGGAGATCTCGGCATATTGTGATGCAGATTCAAGTCGTGATGCAAAATCTCGCTCAGCATTCATATAATCAGCCTTCGCTCGTTTCCACCCGCCCAAGTAGTCATCTTTTTCCTGGTGACATACCTCAAGGTCTTTTTTAAGCTTTGCAACTTTTGTCGCAAAGTTGGACTCATCTTCTACTATTTCAATATCATCATCCATAATTATTTTTGCTTTTTTATTTTTAATGGACTTTTCTTCCAAATCTTCATAAAACCAATAATAAGATCATATGGCATGCGGGTTGGACCTGCAATAAAAAATAACTCAGCGTCTGCATCTTTCCCTACGACAACGCTCATACGGCTATGTGGTTGAATATTATTTTCATCTCCGATAAAGAGTTGATACGAATCTGGAGTTAATAAATCGTTGTACTCATTACGGCTTTCATTAAACTCATCTAGAAACCGGCCAAACTCTTTTATTACTGAAGGCTCCTCAAATTCTGGTTCACGAAGTACTTGGTCAAACCCTATAGGCATTGTAGTGCCGAATTGTGATAATACTCGAAACTGATGTGCTATTTCTTCTTGGAGTAATCGTGTCGCTTCGTGCATCTGGGACTCTTCCTCACAAAGACGCAAGAGGGCTTCTGGTATTACCGCTTCTCTGGCAGCACCAGAAAGAAGTTCATCAACAAAAAAACGATATCCGCGCGACCGTGGTATACGACCACCAGAAACATATGGCTGCTCAATATACCCCTCGTCAGTTAAGTCAGAAAAAATATTACGTACTGAGGCTGAACTCAAAGAATGTCTCATACGGCTCGCAATCTTTTCACTCGAGACCGGCTCCGCAGTCTTAATATATTCTCGCACGAGGATTTCAAGTATATTTTTATGCCTACTATCAATCATATATCGATTATATCAATTAGCACTCTCATGTCAAGACTGCTAATACACTCCCTCATTAAATCAAAAACCGCTCAGGATTGAGCGGTTTTTGATTTACTTTATCGCTTCGCCCACTGTGGGGATTTGCGAGCTTTTTTGAGACCGAATTTGCGGCGTTCTTTGACACGAGGGTCGCGCTTTAAGAAGCCAGGGCGCTTGAGCTTTGTGCGAAGTTCACCATCAAACAATAAGAGCGCTCGGGCAATACCATGGCGCATTGCTTCAGCTTGTGCGTGAATGCCACCGCCTTTTACTTTTACACTTACTGAGAATCTCGTTGCGGGGTTGGTTTTACGAAACGCGTCTTCTGCAATCTTTTGCATCTCTTCTGTTGGAAAATACGTTTTGTAATCTTTATCGTTCACGATCATGCCATCGCCATCAGCAAATATGCGTACGCGAGCAACGGCGGTTTTGCGTCGGCCAACTGCCTCAAGATATCTACCTTCTGGTTTTTTATTTTTGGTCTGTTGCATATACTGAAAGATTTTTTAATATTTCTTTTCTGAGTCGATTTCTCGGAATCATACCTTCAATCGCTTGAATAATGAATTTTGAAGGGCTTTTATCAAATGTAGCCTGATACGAGATCATTTTGAGCCCCCCCGGATAACCAGAATATTTTTCACGCTTTCCTTTGAGCATCTTATTACCGGTTACACGTACACGTGCCGCATTGGTAATAATAACTTTTTGCGTTGGCAAAATATGAGGCTGATATTCTGGATGAGTTTTGCCACGTAAAAGTGTAGCCGCCTGGGTAGCAATACGCCCAAGCGATCGTCCGTCTGCGTTTAATATGATTGGTTCGTGTGCGGTTGCCATATAATTACAGTACAAAACTTATTCGTGCCATGCGTGCAGAGTCTGATTTGCGTACGCCCTCGTGAGTAATACGAATATACCCACTTGTACGACTTTCAAGTTTTGGAAGTAGGGTCGTTTTGAGTCGTCGTGCGGCATCTGGGCCAATTTCAGCAACAATAAATCGTTGCATTGCGAGAGTACCTTTTTTTGCCTTCGTAATCAAGCGCTCAATCCCAGGGCGGGTTGCTTTTGCCTTTGCCTCAGTAGTGAGAATACTTTCCTTTAACACGAGCGCTCGGGCGAGCGACCTGAGCAAGGCCTCTCGTGGGCCCTTTTTTCTTTTTAAAATTACTCCTGATCGTCTATGTTTCATGTTTTCGTACTATTCGTTTTTGAGCGTTATGCCAAAATTACCAAGTTCACGATGAATTTCTTGCATTGCCTTTTCACCAACTCCATCAAATTCACGAAGTTCAGATTCAGAATGCTTAACTAAATCACCGACCTTCTTAAGCCCATTGCGTGCGAGTGCATTGAGCGTGTGGCTTGAGAATTTAATATCTTCAAGGAGAGTTTCACTATATTCGCTCTCAGTTGAAATTTCTTCAACATGCGCAATTTTTGCATCTGGCACTTCAGCAATTTCACCTTTTTCGCGGAATGATCGAAGCTCATCAAGTTGGCCAATAAGAAGGTCTAGCCCTTTTGAAAATGCTTCACGAGGAGGAATCGTTCCATCAGTATCAATTGAGAGAACTAATCGGTTGTAATCAGTAGAAGAGCCTACGCGCATATTTTCAACATTGTAACTTACTTTACGAATTGGAGTAAAAATAGCATCAAGAACGAGAACGCCTGACTCAACTCGCTTACTTTCGAGAATTTCTTTTGCTTGATATCCTACTCCGCGCTCTACTGTCAACTCGAATGAAAGGACTGAAGTTTTCTTTGTAAGTGTAGCGATATGTTGATCTACATTTACGATTTCAAGGTTTGAAGATGTTTTAATATCGCCTGCCTTAATCTCACAAACTCCCTTTGCCTCAAAAGAGACTGTTTCAGGTCCATCGGTAAAAACTTTAAATCGAAGTTGTTTTATATTAAGTAAGATAAGAAGTACGTCTTCTAAGACGCCTGGAATTGTTGAGAATTCATGATTAACGCCTTCAATCTTAACTCGAGTTACTGCAGCGCCTGGCAACGAAGAAAAAAGTACGCGTCGTAATGCGTTACCAATAGTAATGCCGTATCCAGGGTGAAGCCCCTCTATAACGATGTCAGCGCGATTGCCCTCTTCGCGCTCAATGAATGGTTTTGACGGCAAAAGTAGAGTGTAATTCATAGATATTTAAAAAATTGATAAAAAAAACGAGATCCCCGAATTACTTCGAGTAAAACTCAATAATTGACTTTATATTATATGATCGTACCACATCTTCGACTTTTGGTAAAGACATAACAACACCTTCTCGCTTTGCAGGCTCCAATGTAAGCCAGTCTGGAGCTTTTTGCTTTTGAAGCGTTGCATCAAGATTCTGAAATGCTCCTTTTGACTGTGAGCGCGCTGCGATTGCAACAACTTGGCCTGCTCGTACTTGATACGACGGTACAAAAACTTTTCTACCACCAACAGTAATATGTCCATGAGAAACTAATTGACGCGCAAGTGCGCGAGATGGCGCAAAACCAAGTCGGTATACAACGTTATCAAGGCGCATTTCTAGTAGAGAAATAAGACCTTGTACAACATTACCTCCATAGCCTGCGAGTGATTTCATAACATAGGCACGAAATTGACTTTCTGAGATGCCATATGAAAAACGAACAACCTGCTTATCGCGAAGCTGTGTACTAAATTCGGAACCTTCACGTCTTCGCTTTTTACCTTTCCCGTGGATTCCAGGAGCATACGGCTTACGCTTAAAGGCACACTTCTCACGCCCACAAACTGAGGCTCCTACTCGACGACAAATTCTACATGTAATACGCATAATATTTATTTATACTCTTCGTGGCTTGGTTGGCTTTGTATACCCATGCGGCGTTGGGGTCATGTCTTTAATCGAGTGAATCTGAAAACCTTTCTGTGCAAACATACGAAGTGCTGATTCGCGACCAGAACCAACTCCTTTTATTCGCACATGAATTTCCGCAAGTCCAAGTTCACGCGCTTGATCAGATAAAATTTCTGCGGCTTTTGATGCGGCATAGGGAGTTCCTTTTTTAGATCCAGAAAAACCGCTTCGTCCACTTGTCTGCGACAAATAAACATTGCCGTGTGAATCGGTCAAAGTGATAAGCGTATTATTATATGTCGAAAGAATATGAACGATACCCTCAGTAAGTTTGCGACGTGAGGATACACGAACTACAGGACCTGTCGCCTTTTCGCCCCCTTCAGTTGTTTTTTTAATTACTCGTTTCTTTCCCATAGTATCAATTTTTATTTCTTATCAAGTTTACGTTTTCCGGAACCCATTGTTACGCGCTTGTTACCACGTCGTGTTCGTGAGTTTGTCTTTGTGCGTTGTCCGCGTGATGGCAATGATCTTGCGTGCCTCGTACCTCGGTACGATCCGACGTCTTTTAGTCTCTTTACATTTAAAAGTATTTCTCGGCGAAGAGCTCCCTCAACAACATACTCTTTTTCAATAATATCGCGGAGCCGTGCAGTTTCATCAGGTGTTAAATCTTTCGCTCGGCGTGTAAGTGGAACTTTTGCTTTAGCTAAAATAACTTTTGCGCGAGGACGGCCAATACCGTAAACATACGAGAGTGCGATCTCGATTACTTTGCCATCTGGGATTGTAACTCCTGCTATACGAGCCATAATTTATCCTTGTCGTTGTTTATGTTTTGGGTTCTTGCAAATGACAAAAAGGCGCCGTGCGCGCTTTACCTGTTTGCAGTGATTGCAAATTTTTTTGACTGATGCTCGAACCTTCATTAAAAATTTTATTTATTATCACTACCTAGAGGCGCTGTATGATACGACCCTTTGCTTTATCGTATTGAGAGAATTCAATACGAACGCGGTCACCTACCAGCACTTTAATATAATGAAGACGCATCTTACCTGAAAGGTGTGCGGCTACCTCTTCACTTGTGTCAGACAATTGTACGCGAAAGAGCCCTCCCTTAAACGCTTCAACCACAAACCCTTCCCTGACAGTCTTTCCCTCTAGCATAGAAATATGTTATAGATCATACCGTAATGAGATTTGACTGTCAACTAAACTTAAGAGCGCACCTCTATTGTTAAATTTTCAGGTCTTTTTGGGACCCTTTTTAAAAGTGCTGGCCTAAAAGTCTTTTCAACTCTAGAAATACCTGGTAAAGAAGAGAATACGCTATCAAGCGCCTTATCATTAGGAGATTTTAAAACCTGGCGGCGCAATTCGTCAGAATCCACAGTCCATTCGAATACCGCCTTTCCTTCAACTGCAAGAATGATAATTTTTTTTGCATAATCAAATTTAATACCTTTGAACGTCAGCGCGGAATCTGAGCTTAATGTATATAATCCATCACGATATTGTTCTTTAAAGAGCAATTTGGCAATCGCTGCGGCATATACTCTTTTTTCTATACCAAGTGTCTTTGTTTCGCCTCGCACCTCACCGAAGAACTTATCAGCCGGAGAACCTTCTGGCGGGTCGGTAATGCGCTCAGTAACCCGTATTTCAAATTTTTCGGGGAAAATCATATATTCTTCGGGTATCGATTTTTTAAAGTTGTCCTGAAGCTCCGTCCTCATTTCGCCCTCAAGTCTATTTAAAAGATCTTCAGCCTCTGCCCGCCCAACAACCTTTCCTTGTCCTGATGCACCCCCTGTCATTGCAGTTTTTGATGTTGCAGAAAATTTTGCAAACTTCGGCCCACCCGCAAATCCCGGTATAGTAAACTCCGCCTTTTCAATATTATATTTTTCACCTGGCGCGGCTGCCTGTACCTCAACATCAACTGAACCTGGGAGAATCCCCTTTTTACCAGGCACTGTCACTCGAGTCTTTGACCTATAAATAAGCCCTGCTGTGGTTTGAAAACGTGTTTTTTCTACAAGTGTTTGTGATTCTGAATTATAATTGTTGTAAATTGTTATTTTGCCGGATGCGCGATTAACAAATTCTTTCGCATTTCTACTTTCTCCTTCGCCTCGTCGCGCAAGTGTTGAAATAAATTCTTTTGCTTCAAACTGGATAGATAAACCTTGTGGAATATCAAAATTACTTTTTTTAGGGATTATCGCAAGCGCGAGTGAAGCCGACCAATACACGTACCAAATAGCAACTACAAGGACAAAAGCGCATGCGCCTATACTTGCAAATTTTTTATTAATTTTTAAACTCATCAGATGCGGTATTTTTGGCATCGATGGCAATTTCAACGCTGGTCGCGATTTTTTATCTACATGAATCTGCACTCTTTCACTACGGTCATGATGTGCTGAATGTGGAACGCGTGTATCGCGAGCAACTGTAGGTTTCGCATGTCCCGGCTTTATATCAGATATCACTTTTCTAGAAGGCCGGTTTAAAAAATCATCTTGTTTTGGCATTGTTTTTTATTTAATCAAATGAATATTAAGAATAAGCGATAAAAGACCAAAATCATCAGGACCCTCAAATCCAGAATACGCCTCAAACTTATCGCGAAACGCATCAGGGGAAATAACTGTTGTTTGTAGCCCTCGAGCAAGATCTGGATGTAGTAGTGGTGGCGTAATGGCGTGCTTCATCTCATCAATCAATGCTCCCCGCCCAAAGAAAAACATTCGGATATTACTCATGACATTTTGATTTGCTCTTTGCCATATTCGCTCAAAAAACTCTTCCCAACTTTTCATTTCTTTCTTTATAATAGCACGAATACGAGCTTCTGCCTCTTTTTCAAGCTTTGAGTCTGCATATGCCTTTAGCAACGAGAGCGCATTTTCAACTTCGACATGCTCGACTTCTGCAATTCGTAATAAAATGTTTAATACACCAAACGGAAGTGAATGGATTTCTGTAATAACACCTTCAACGACAAATGTGACTTCAGTGAGTTCTCCTCCAATATCGACAAGCATCACGGAGTGTTCTGGAAAAATATTTTCGCGCATAATCATCCAAACATTTATGGGGAATGTTCCAAAAGTAATTGATGCGCTCGCATTAAAATTCTTTATTATCGATGAAAAATTATCATACAAATCTTTTGAAGTTGCCGCATAATGTACCCACAACTCAATCTCTTCAACATTTTTTCCGACAGGCCTTTCAATAGGATACCCATTGAGCAAAGATTTCATGAGTACAATTTCAAAAAGCATGATATCATCACGCTTTAATTCAGAGAAATACTTGTTTTTACCCTTTTCTATGAATCCATCAATATCAGCCTGAGATACAACTTTCGGTTTTGACCACTTTTCGTAAATGCGCTCTGTCTTGCCTAAATAAAACACCGATGATAACCCTATGTGAAACCGACTCGGCAACGCATCTTTGTATTCATTCTGAATATCTTGCAAAATTGCAGAAAATTGACTTATTGTTGCTTTTGAAAAATGAGCCGCATCAGCTCGTAATGCTGTTTTATGAAATTTGCGATACGTCTTAATAACACTTAATGCGCGATCTGCTGTGGGCAATTCAAAAAGCACAGCACTTACGGATGCAGTACCGATATCAAACGCTACCCCGATATTTTTTTGCGATTTTTTAAAAAGCATTTATGGATGTATTGTAGCACGAATCCTACGTACACCAGATGCAGTGGATTCTTCTTTGATTATAGTGAATTTTCCGATAGTTTGGGTGTGTGTAACATGCGGGCCTCCGCAAAATTCGCGAGAGAATGCCGTGCCGTCTTTTCGTAAAAATGAATATACATTCACGCGCGCAGGATATTTTTCTTTAAAAAAGAAAAGTGCATCGGTTTTGATAGCATCTTCATATGCCATTTCTTTTATTTCAACCGTAAGATCTTCGTTAATTGCTTGGTTGACGACTTCTTCTACTTTTTTGATTTCTTCGGGAGTTACTTTGCGAGGAAAATTAAAATCAAAACGCGTACGTTCTACCGTAATATCAGAGCCCATTTGATGCACCTCGTTACCAAGGACTTTTCGAAGAGCGGCTTGCAGTAAATGTGTAGCACTATGAAGACGCGTTACACGCTCAAGCTCTACTTGATCGCGAGCTTTAAGTTCTCCTGTATCTAAAATGAGCCCGTGCCCGCCAAATTTTTTCTCAGCGCCCTCACGAGACTTTTCTTGGTGACGTCTTAGCTCGGCTTCAAAATCTTCACGAGTGAGACTTTGTGATTTTTCTGGCGCTACATCTTTTATAATTTCAAACGATACCCCAAAACTCTGATAAAGCCCGAAAGCGCTCGGAGCATCAATTTCAGAAAATTTATAAATCTCTTTAAGGCCTAAGGCAAGAGTTTTTTGAAAACGC
Organism: uncultured Candidatus Saccharibacteria bacterium; assembly: GCA_964368005.1. GTDB lineage: Bacteria > Patescibacteriota > Minisyncoccia > Ryanbacterales > GWA2-47-10b > JBBTUF01. Next base: position 941 of record CAYIZO010000006.1, on the reverse strand, counting down.
TCACGCTCGAGTGTGACTTCCTGTCGAATAATATCGGCGTTCTGCATTAATTCTTTATAAAATTCTCCATATTCGTGAGTAATATCATGCACGAGTGCATCAATGACGTGTACCGGGATTTTATGAATTTCAGCATACGTGAATACTCGTCGCATAAGACGTCGTAAAATATACCCGGACTCTTTATTCGATGGGCGAACACCATCTGCGAGCAAAAATACTGAACCGCGAATATGATCGACAATTACACGCTTAGTTCGTACATCGATCTCTGGAGGTAATAATTCTAAAAATGGAGCAAAAAGATCTGTATCAAAAATTGTTTTTGTATTTTGAGCAATCATTACTAATCGTTCGAGCCCCATACCAGTATCAACACCAGGTGTTTTTAGTTTTTCAAGAGACTTTCCTTCAGCTTGGTTTAAAAGTTCCTCACGACTCCCAGAAAAAAAGAATTCATTAAATACAATATTCCAAATCTCAACATCTTTTCCTTGCGCATTTTTGCAATAAATTTCGGTGGTAGGACCACACGGACCAGAAGATCCAGTAGGTCCCCAAAAAACATCATCAATCCCCTCTTCACGCACATCAAAAACGCCAAGTGATTGCCAAATCGTTCGCGATTCTTCATCTTTCGAAACCCCGTGAGACCCTTTAAAGATCGTTACGTATGAAATCGGCAATTTCATTTCTTTCGTAATAAATTCATGCGCGAATGTGATTGCCTCAGTCTTAAAATACCCGCCGAAAGAAAAATTACCGAGCATTTCAAAAAATGTAAGATGTGTTTCGTCACCCACTTCATCAATATCAGAAGTACGAAAAGATTTTTGCACAGACGTGGTATTGAGCATGCCAAAATCTTTCATCGCATCGGCAGCGCCTGTATAATATGGTTTAAATTGCTGCATCCCGGCGGTCGTCAAAAGCACCGATGG
>CAYIZO010000005.1:0-13941 GCA_964368005.1 uncultured Candidatus Saccharibacteria bacterium | reverse complement strand
CGCGACCACAAAAAACTTGGACCAGAGTTAGATTTGTTTACTTTTTCAGAACTCGTAGGTCCCGGCCTTCCTTTATGGACTCCTAAAGGAACGCTCCTGCGCAACATCTTAGACAACGAAGTGTGGAAATTACGAAAACATTTTGGTTACGAACAAGTAGACATCCCTCACATTACAAAGAAAGATTTATACGAACGCAGCGGTCATTGGGATAAATTTAAAGATGAACTTTTTCATGTTACAACTCGCGAAGGCCATGAATTTGCAATGAAACCCATGAACTGCCCACATCACACACAAATTTATGCGCGTCGCCAATGGAGCTACAAAGAACTCCCCCAACGCTATTCAAACACCACTAAAGTATACCGTGATGAACAATCGGGAGAAATTGCAGGTCTTTCACGCGTACGCTCAATCACTCAAGACGATGCACATGTATTTTGTAGAAAAACCCAAGTCAAAGAGGAGATGAACAATGTGTGGAGTATTATTAATAGTTTTTATAAAAAGTTTGGATTTGAACTTAGAATGCGACTTTCGCTCTCCGATCCAGAACATCCTGAAAAATATCTGGGATCACAAACTCTTTGGAAAGAAGCAGAATCAAATCTTCGAGACCTCGTGCGCGAACGCGGAGCCAAAGCATCAGAAGCACCCGGCGAAGCAGCTTTTTATGGACCGAAAATTGACTTCCTCGCTGACGATTCTCTTGGCAGAGAGTTACAAGTCGCAACAATCCAACTCGACATGAACCAACCGGAAAGATTTGATTTGTATTGTATAAACGAAGACGGCGAGCGTGAACGCATTGTAATGATTCACGCTGCAATTATGGGATCTCTCGAACGATTTATCTCAGTCATAATTGAGCACTACGCTGGAGCATTCCCTTTTTGGCTCGCTCCCGTACAAATAAAAATTCTCTCAATTAATGATAAGGTGTCTGATTATGCTGAGAAAATAATTTCTACTCTCGAGCAAAAAGATATACGAAGCGAGCGCGATTTTCGAAATGAATCAATCGGCAAAAAAATTCGTGAAGCAGAAATGCAGAGGGTGCCATATACCTTTGTTATCGGCGATAAAGAAGTTGAAGCAAACACAATAAATGTCAGGACGCGTGGGAAAAAAGAAACCACAACTATTACACTTGATGAGTTTTTTGAACTCATCAAATCTGAATTAAATTAAAAAATGCCGCGAATGTGAAATCCGCGGCGATAGTACAAAACTTTACTACTTCTTTGAGGGTACAGCTGAGAGCGTCGGCTGAGATGTTGTGCTTCGTGACACTTGAAGACGCTCTCGAATAAAATCAGCGATCATGCTCTGCTGTGCTGCTACCGGCAAAGCTTCAATGCGAATAAGCAACGCAAGTAGATTGTCGCGGTCTTCTTTTGAAAGTCGCCCAAGTCGTGAAAGATAATCTTGTAGTTTGGCAGTCATGCGCCGCCAACCATCCGGATCGCCTTCAAGCGCCTTGACCTTATCTTCAAGGACTACAATCTGTGCCCCAAGACGCTTCCGTGAGGTTACCGCGATGAAACTAGTAACAGCGAGTAAGCTCCCGAGTACTACTGAAACTCCTAAAAAAATAAAATACACTTTTTTCCAGAACCACGCGGATGTCGCAACCGGCTCAGTAGTTTCGAACTTACTCTGCCACAGAGCGCTCTCAGAACGAGCCAAATCACGCGCTTCAGTCAAGGCAACAATACTCTCATGCGCAATCGAAAGTTCATTTTGGATTGTGCTATGCTGAACTTCCAACGCGCGAACTTCAGTGAAACTTAAATGAGGAATTTCTAACCTCTCGCCAACGCGCAAATTTGGCCAATCGCGCTTCTGAGGATTCGCTTCCCTGAGATCCCCCTCGGAGGGCGCAAACCTCTCGAGAACTGTTGAAATTGCATCACCCTCTTTAACAGCATATTCTTTTGCTAAACAGGGCTCCGCACCAATAAGAAGCCCCAAGAAAACAAGAGAATAACTAACGCCCGTTCTCACCATCTGTTAACCCTCCTATGTACACTTGTTAAAGTTCATTTGAATCCGTAGCGATTATACGATAAAGTACACAACATGGCAAGACCACGTATTATCGTCATTATAGGGCCGACTGCATCGGGCAAATCAGCTCTCGCAGTCCGCCTTGCCACTAAATTTAATGGCGAAATTATTTCCGCTGACTCAAGACAAGTCTATAAAGGCCTAGATATAGGTACGGGTAAAATCACGAAAAACGAGATGCAAAGCATACCGCATCATTGTATCAATATCGCTAATCCAAAAAAAATCTTTACCGTCGATGAGTATCGCATTGTCTCTGAAAAAATAATTACTGATATTTATGCACGTGGCAAAATACCAATAATTGTCGGCGGTACTGGTTTTTATATTGATGCAGTTTTATACGGCGCAACCTATCCGCAGACACCACCTGACTGGGCTCTACGTGAAAAACTCGAAAAACAACAAACTCAAACACTACTAAAAACTCTGGAAAAACTTGATACGCATCGTGCATCGACAATTGATCCAAATAATCGTCGTCGAATTATTCGTGCAATTGAAATCATAAAATCAATTGGCTGGATGCCCGCTCTAATAAAAAAACACCGTTTCGATGCGCTAATACTTGGCATTAAAACAAATCCGGTGCTCTTACGAAAGAAAATATCACGCCGTCTTGATGGCTGGGTTAAAGCAGGACTTATTAGCGAAGTGAAAAATCTCCACAAAAACCAAAAACTTTCATGGGGTCGCCTTGAAGAAATAGGACTCGACTATAAATATGTAGCACTACATCTTCAAGGTAAAATGACACTTAAAGAAACAATTGCGCGCACTGATACTGAAATATGGCACTACGCTAAACGCCAACTTACCTACTTCAAAAAAATGGAGCAAGTCCATTGGATCACCTCCACCCGTGAAGCCGAAAAACTAATTAAAGATTTTTTATAAGAAGATCTTGAATTGTCTTCGGATTACCCTTTCCTTTCATAGATTTCATTGTCTGACCAACCAAAAACTGCAACGAGCCCTGTTTACCCTTCTTATATTCAGTAACTGCCGACTCATTCTCTTGAATAACTAGTTTAACTGCAGCCTCTAGCTCACCCTCATCACTTGATTGAAACAAATCTTTGTCTTGCGCAATTTCTGTTGGATCGCCGCCATGCTCAATCATGTGCATCAATAAATCTTTTGCTGCACGTGATGAAATTTTATTTTCTGCGACAAGTGTAATAAGTTCTGCAAAATTTTCAGGATCAAGCTTCATCGTCTCAATAGTTAGACCTTTTTCTTCGAGCATACGAATAACGTCCGAGAGTAAGTAATTTCGTAATAATTTATATACAGTGATCTTATCTTTCACGCCATCTACACTCGTCCATTCTTTGAGCTCAGAAACACTATTTTCAAAAAACTCAGCCATTTTTCTGTTATGTATAAAAACTTCTACGGCCTCACTATCAAGACCAAATTCTTGGCGGAACCGATTGCGCTTTTGTTGGGGTAATTCAGGCAATGTATGCCTCAAAACCTCTCGCAAACTCGTAAGGTCTTGCGGCGGTAAATCAGGTTCAGGGAAATACCGATAATCATGCGCCGACTCTTTCTTACGCTGAAGGATTGTCTCGCTTCTCACTTCATCCCATCCTCGCGTTTGCTGCTCGACTATTCCCCCAGACTCTAATAACTCTTCTTGCCTTTTAATTTCATACTCAATAGCTTTCTCAACAGATTTAAATGAGTTTATATTTTTAATTTCTACCTTGGTACCAAATTTTTCCTCGCCCACCAGACGAATTGAAATATTGGCCTCGATACGCATTTCCCCTCTCTCCATACGAGCGTGTGATGCACCAACATATTGGAAAATAAGACGCAATTCTTCAGCAGTCTCACGCGCTTCGCGCGCATTTCGCAAGTCAGGTTCAGTTACAAGCTCCATGAGTGGAATACCTGCGCGATTAAAATCAACTAGAGAGTTTCCTTCTGCGTCGTGCGCTAAACTACCCGTATCTTCTTCAAGATGTACTCGAGTAATACGAACTCGCTTCCCAGTTGCAAGCGTCACAGAACCACCCTCTACTAAAGGATGTTCGTATTGTGATATTTGATACCCCTTTGGCAAGTCTGGATAAAAATAATTTTTTCGATCAAATTGGCTTTTAGCTGGAATTGTACTGCCAAGCGCAAGTCCAACTTGAATTACCTTTTTAATCGCCTCAGAGTTCGCTACTGGTAGTGTGCCTGGATGCCCCATACATACCGGACAAATATTTGTATTAGGTCGCACCTCACTAGAATCATTCGGCGACGAACAAAACATTTTACTTTTAGTCGCAAGCTCTGAGTGGATTTCAAGACCAATAACCGATTCGTACTTCATACATTTTAGTGTTGCATAAAACTGCTTTTTTGGGTATACTTACCTGCATGTTATCGTATTCTGAACTTCGTTCTGGCATAATATTTGTACTTGATGGTGAGCCCTACAAAGTACTTGAATATAATTTCTTGCGCATGCAACAGCGTAAACCCGTCGCGCAAACAAAAATTAAAAATCTCAAAACAGGAAAAATACTCAATCGCACCTTTCATCAAAATGAATCTTTTGCGGAAGCTGAAATTGAAAGAGAAAAAGCAATATTTTTATACGCAAGAAAAGGTGAATGTTGGTTTCATAAATCGGGAGATCCAAAAAATCGATTTATGCTCAAAGAAGATTTTCTGGGTAACGCAATTAACTTCCTTGTCCCAAATACTGAAGTAAGTCTTAACGTATTCGAAGAAGAAGTCATTAACGTCGATATCCCAGTAAAAATGGACTTTAAGGTGGTTGAGGCTCCGCCTGGAATTCGTGGGGATAGCGCGCAAGGCGGGTCTAAAGAAGTAAAAATCGAAACGGGCATGAAAGTAAATGTGCCGTTATTTATCAACGAAGGCGACATTATTAAAGTAAACACCGAAACTGGTGATTATTTTGAACGAGTAGAAAAAAATTAAAACTTAATAGACTCTCCCTGTTTCAGAGATCCTGGATTGTCACTCATTGCTATAGTTTTTTCTTTTTGAGCCAGAGCATTTTTCAACGCATCTTTTAGACCAACGATATCAGGACTCCTACGCGGCGACTGTACGGTTGGTGTTTTTGGTAAATCTTTAAGTGACAAAGACTTCGTGCCGACTGGCTTAGAAACAATAGCTCCCATACGAATTGCAGGCGCCAAGTTTTTATTTACTACTGGAGAAGGCTCGACTATTGCCAGCTTTTCTTCTTGTCGTGGAGGCTCAGCTTCGAGCGCGCCAAGCGTAGAATCATATATAGGTTTTTTAGGTGGCGACGGGGGCAACTTTATTTCTGGAGGCACAATTTCTCCCGCTTGGACCTTCTTAAGACAATTTGAGCAATACACTGGTCGGCGCTCATCTGGTTTAAAGTTTACATGCGCAGGCTTACCACAGATAGAACAATCTACTGTATATCGTTCTTCTTTTTTTGCCTTATCATCTTTTACGCCCGTACGGACACCGACACGTCCTTGATTCGACGTGCTACTTTCTTCATCATTTAAAAACCCACTCCAACGCTCTATATCAGCTTCAACTTCTACACGCGATCGTGCATAATTGCGACGTGTGTGCTCAATAATCATATCCGTTTGATCAGTCGACCCTGCAATTCTATTCGCAGGCAACGTAAGTGCAGAAAATGGGCGCGAAGTTACACCATTAACCATAAGCTTAATATAAATAGAATGGTTTGGAATATTTACAAGATCTTGAATTTCAAACTCAGGAATAAATTCATTCTCAAGAAACTCAGCATCAGTTGCACCCACCCGAAACACAACCATAGTACCAACGTTACCAAATACAGCATCACGCACTTTAGTTGTTGTGTCAGTAACGAGTTGCCCCACATATTGATGAGCGATTACCAAATTTAATCTATACTTTCGAGCTTCAGATAAAATTGAAGCGAACGATTCTGTCGCAAAATTTTGGAATTCATCAACATACAAATAAAAATCTTTACGCTCATTTTCAGCAATTCGCACTCGCTCCATCGCTGCAAGCTGAATCTTTGTAATAAGCATCGCTCCCAATAACTGCGCATTATCTTCACCTATACGCCCCTTTGATACATTTACCAACAATATTTTTCGTTGGTTCATGATATCAAAAACATTAAAAGAACTCTTTGGTTGCCCTACAATATTACGAATAAACGAAGTTGATAAAAATTGTCCAACTTTATTTTGAATCGGCACGATTGCTTCATTACGAAACTGCTCTCGCCAACTTTCATACTCTTGCACCCAAAATGCGCGCACTACCGGGTCTTTGATATTTGCTACAATTTTTGAACGATATTCTTTATCAACTAAAATACGAGGAATGCCAAGAAGCGTAGTGCCAGGCGTATCAAGAAGAGCTAGCACGCAATTGCTCAAGATATACTCCATGCGGCTCGACCAGACATTTGCCCAAATTTTTGTGAAAATGCCCATCAGATCAGACGCAATCAAGTGCTTATACCGCGGATCAGGCACCTCAAGCACGTTGAATCCTATAGGAAAATCTGAATCTGCTGGATTCACATATACAACATCTTGTATACGATTTTCTGGGATTTGCTCAAGCACTTCTTCAACAAAACCCCCGTGCGGATCGACAATCGCGATACCATCACCATTTATAATATCCTGAAGTGCTAAATTCTTAAGCAAGTTCGTCTTCCCAACGCCAGTTTTCCCAATCACATACATATGCTGTCTGCGATCAGCAGTACGAATGCCAAAAGTGCGGTCAGCACCGCGGAAATTCGTCTTTGCAAAGTACACTGTTTTATCCTTATTCTCCATCACTTGAGATTATACCACACCTTATCTTACAAAGTATCCCTCCCATATTCTTGCGTACCCCACCTTATTACTCTTCCTGCGCTTTAAGTTATTACATTCAATTCTCTCAGTACTTTTTCGTATTTTTCAAGCGCATATACCGCATCAACATACAAAATATTTCTAGCGCCCTCATGAGCAATTTGATTACGAATTTTATGAGCATCCCAAAAATCCTGCGAGCTCTTCATATCTGGCCCCGTGATAAAATCTATACGCTCACCCATTGTTTCACCTGGTATACGAAAATGCTTCAACACATCATCTGCAAGAGCATCAGCCTCAATAACAAGATACGCCGCATCATTATCAGTCGCTGTTTGAAGTTTTTCTTTAATGCGATCCCATTCTGACTGAAACGTTCCATCACTCTTAGGCTCCTCCGGTGGTATCGCTGATTCGACGACTACCCGTGAACTAATTGGCGGGCGTAGCTTTTTAGTCTGCATTACAATGTAAACAATACCTACAGCCGCCGCGAAAGACACAAGTCCTGATACAATCTTTAAAGTAAAGATAAATCTTGCGACATATTGATTCTCAAGTACTGTCCGAATATCAAAAACAATCGAACCTACGATTGGCCCAACAAACAAAAAAATGACCAACAAGAGAATAAATGCTTCAGGGCCGACTTGATTTAAATTATTACCTCCTCCTGCCGGCTTCCCGCCAGATGGTTTTTTCTTTTTGCCGTCATCAGCCATAAATAGTATTATTTTTTATCTTTTTCATAAATAGGAAGCCCTTGAGGTGGACCCATTTTTTTAGCAGTCATACGATCAATAATTGGTCCCGTAAGCACAATATTTGTTGGTGGATGATATAAAGTCGCGAGTGTTTCAGTATTAAGTATAAAAACTTTTTGTGTAAAATTTAAGTTTAATATATGTGCGCTTAATGCTTTACTCAATCCAGACTCTTCTGGCATTTTTCTATGCCTATAATTATAAAATATGCGATGCTTGCGTGCTTCTGCTCGACGATTTACAAAAATCCATGGGAAGTAAACCCACTTTACATCAGTCGTAGGCGCGGGGTTACGCTTAAATGAATTCATATCCTGTACCGAATACTGATTAAAAAAAGATAAAATTGAACGCCGAGCGAAGTCCTTATTCATAACACTCGCCTCCGCTACATAGATATATCGAATGAGTGTTTCGAAGCCAGATTTTGAAATATTTTCTTCAATTGATTTTAATAACTGCGTTTCCCCAGGAGTACGTATTGGTCTATCAGTATATTCTCCTATAGGCCCTACGATAGTCTTCTGACCCTCTACTTTCAACTTCTTTACCAAGGCCTCTCCACGCTCTCTCCACGATGAATTCGCTGGACGAATCAAAAACTGTAAGCATAAATTTTCCCCCTTTTCAACACGGGATAAAACCTCTAACAGCCCTGCGATCGGATCAACGGCCATCGATTCTTCCAAGTGTTCAAACTGTAAATACGTTCGTAGTGGATAGGCATCATCTTTCACAAGCTGCATTTCAGCCCCCCAAATATCATATCCTTTTGCGTATAAACCTTGTATATTTAATGGAAACTTATCCATGTACTCAGGCGCTTCTTGCATATCAACCATTGGGTAATTGGCATAAAAATTACCTTCAACAATTTTTCGATGTTTTGCTGGAGTCCGGATATAAAAATGAATCTCCCCCTCAAGACTTATAATCTCAAGACTAAACCAGTTTGTGACTTCACCATTAATATACTTATCCATAAAATCTTTCGGCTCATTGCGCAATCCATGAATAGTCGCAAGAAATTGTTCCATCGCTTTTGGACTTTTTTCAATTTCTCGAGGAAAACGAAGCTCAAGTAATACCCACTCGAGCGCATTCTTATACAGAACACGCTTCCATGCGAGCCAGGTAAAAATGAACATCGTTACAAGTGCTGGCGCAAGCCAGAGCCACCAAAAACGAAAAATCGCGGCTACATAGTAGCCGACGGGTCCAATGAGATCGCCAAAAAAGGCCATGATTTATGAGATGAGCGTATAAGTGCCGTCGCCCACAGCCTTAAACAATTTTTTATTTTGTAAATTTATAAGTACTGTACTTGGCTTTACTTGTCGTTTCTTTGATACTTCAGCAAGAATCGCCTCACGAGTCATTGAACCGCGTTCAGCAAGTAATCGTTTTAATACATCCTTAATAAAGCCTGGTTCATACCCCCAATCACGAAGCGCATATAAACCTCTCCCTACAAGCACGAAACGATTATCTTTAATTAATTCATTATGCACAGTTTGTGTGTGTACAGGACGTGCAGAAAATTCACCTATACGAGCTGCGATATCACGAAAATGTAATGGCTGACCTACTCGCGCAAGAGCGACATATGCTGACTCCCGCATACCACGTGGGCGAACAAATGGTGAATCAACGTGACCGTATTCACCTAGAGTGTTCTTACCAATAACAGTTGATAAGCCTACGTACGATGCAAGCACTGGAGTTTTTAAGTTATCAAACCCAGCCTTTCGTAATTGAACAGTAAGCTGCTCATATAGAGCGCTCTCTTTTAGGGTCTCTTCCGAGTCGGCAAGTCCATTTGTAAAAGTTATGAGAGCTGCTTCTATCTTGCCTGCTGGCGTTTCGCGAGTTTGCCAACGCGCACGAAACATATCGTCTTCTTTACGACGAATCACAGAACTTGCAAGGTCAAGAAAAAAAAGAACTGTTCGCTTATCTTTTACTTGTGAAAATTCTGGAGCATTGAGTAGCGCGTCTTCGGCAACCAAACCTCCAAGTCGATTCACTATATCAGTAACTGCATTACTAAACACTGCAAGTGTTGTAAATACTTCAGACTTTTTAAGCTTCTTCATAGCATCAGACTCAATCTGGCGAACTCGTTCACGAGTGATGCCTTCCTTAGTTCCAATAGCCTCAAGAGTCATTGGCTCGGCCTCGCCAAGCCCATATCTACGACGAACAACACTCCTCGCACGGGGCGGGAGTTCATTCAATAATTTCGCAATATTTTTCTCAAATGTGTTAAAAATGCTTGCCATAAAACGATATTTAGTCGTATGGATAATGTACCATATATCCTATATTTTTGCAAGTATACAACCTCCCATTGTGCAAAACTTGCCTAAGGGCTTAAAATGAGCAAATCCTCTTCCCCATAGGCCTTAATATCTGTCGATCGTATAGCGACCGACTCTAATAAGCCAAGACCAACCATCAATATAACCAAAAAAGACCCCCCGTAACTCATAAACGGCAGCCCAATGCCCGTTATTGGCAAAAGTCCTATATTCATCCCCACATGGATCGCAATATGACCTACCAATAAGAAAGAAAAGCCTAGACAAAATAACTTTGAAAAGTTGTCAGGCGCATGCATACCAATATGTACGATACGCCAGAAAAGAACACTAAAGGAGATAAACAAAATAGTAATACCAATAAGTCCCCACTCTTCTGCAAACGCAGCATACATGAAATCTGTCTGTGACTCTGGTAAAAAATTTAATCTTGACTGCGTACCATACCCTACACCCTTACCAAAAACTCCTCCTGACCCGACCGCAATCATAGCCTGAATCGCATGATACCCACTCTTTTGTGGATCACGCTCGGGCTGTAAAAATGCCACAATACGAGTTTTTTGATATGGAGCAAGAACTGCGAACCAGCCAATTGCTGCGACTATAATACCTATAACCCCCAATATCATTATTTGTCGTAGCCGTAAACCAGAGAAAAAGACCATACTTACCCAAATAAAAAATAAGATTGCCGCGGACCCCAAGTCAGGCTGGAGTAACACGAGAGTCATCGGCATAATAAGGTAAAAAAATGATATTGCGATATGACGCCAAAGAGCTATTTCAACATACCGAGCAGAAAAATATTTTGCAAGAAGCAGCACTAAAATCAGCTTAATAAACTCAACTGGTTCAATACCTGCAGAACCTAAATAAAACCAACTTTGTGCACCTCGAGTCACAAGACCGAGTAACGCAAGCGCCACCAACGACCCCACCCCAACTCCATACGACATTAAAATGACTGCACTAGATTTTAAATATCGCCAATCAACCATTGTGGTTGCCATCATGACCAGAACACCCACTCCAATCCACATAAGCTGCCGGTTGAAATAGTAGTCATCCCCACCTAAAGACTTCATCGTAAACAACCCAAATACTAAGATGGGAACAATGGAAATAATTAAAATCCAATCAAGATTTCGCAGACGCGTCATTGAACTATGCTATCATCGCTATTTACGACGGTAAAGCACGACAATATTTTTAGGTTCGTCAAATGTAGATTGAGGCCACGTAAAAAGTATTTCTTTTCGCTCGTGGTCTTGAAGATGCTCTATAAAACTTTGCGAAGCTGCGTACACTGTGCCATCGGCCCTCTCGAGTAACACGCTCACCTCAAGATTGGATTCTGAAAATATCGCTTGATTTAATAAAGTCACTCGTACGGTAGGATATGGATCAAATATAAATTTTTTCTCAAGAACACTAATCTCTAAGGCATCTTTTTCATCGATTCGCTCCCATTGCGGAACATTTATAGTGAATTCAACTCTTACAGCATGCTTTGTATTGGTCTTCAGGCGGGACTCATATACAAATATTTTTTGCCGAGGCACGAGCAATACTGTGCCCATACGCTTTGCGAGCAACACATTGTCTTGATCATACAACTTAAACTCATATCCTGCTCGAGAACTACCTGTATACAAATTTATATTTTCTACAAGCGCACCGACATCATAAACACTGTCAGTGACAGTAAAGATACGCGACCAAAGCAATCGAGGCGAACGCGGCACCTCACCAAGACACGCATTTGGGCACGAGCCTCCGCAATCAGGACCTTGCTCGTCAGCATTTTGTTTACCGTCGGTACAAGAAGTTTGACTTAAAACTTGATACAGCCCAAAACCAACAGTACCAAGCACAATAACAGAGAAAATAGATAAACCAACCGCTTGCCGTTTTAATGCCCACAACCTCATTTTTATAGTATAGCAAAAAAGAAAAAGCCTCGCACTGATTACCAGCGCGAGGCTTTACAATGCGAAACTACTTCGTACTACAAGAACACTCGCATGAACACGACGATGACGAAAGCTGCGACCCCAAACCAAACTGGGAAGTTGCTCCCAAGAAACCTTCTCACCCGAAACCTTGGCGGGAACCTACAATCTCTTCCTTCGCGACCCTTCATGTTGCCATCCTCCCCGTGGTTTATGCTAGCGACGAGCTCGCATCGGATGCTCAATCGCTATGAGCATGATCTGAACAAAAAACTTCGGGCCAAACTTCGCGATAAAACCAACGACAATACCAATGATTATCGCGCGCCCCATCGTAGTCGCCCCCTTCCTTTTTTAGATTGCCAAAAGAGTGAATCTTTGGCAAGGCCATTAATAATCATTTCAAATCTGAAAATGATTATACATCATAATTATATATTCGTCAATACCTTAAAACCCTTATACCTCAGTGGCTATTGACTTATTGAGTAGTATGTGCGAAAAATAATTAAATTAAGTTCTTTAGATGAAAGGGGGCGGCATGTATTTTCTCATTTCACTCGTGTACGAGATCTACGAAAAAGACGGCACTACCGTTGAATATAAATCCACCTGCAAACGCCATAGTACACATTCGCTCCAAGATTTGTCACGTGAGCTTCCCATCTTGATCTTGCACGAACAGCGAGTGCTTGCAGCTACTACACGAGTACGAGAAAAAAAACTTCTCGTGAAGCTAACATCTCACTCGGTTGCGCCTTACTCCGTATAAATCGAATTGGCAAAAATCAAAAAACTACAAGCGCATAGCGTTCGTAGTTTTTTTTATTTAAGTTAAAGGTCTCGGCGACTACCTACTGTCCCCTTGCGAGTATCATCGGTAGTACAGCGTTTTACGACTCTGTTCGGAATGGGAAGAGGTAGTACCACTGCCTCAAGCCACCAGGACTCTTAACTCAAATTTTAATTTCGAAACTGAGAGGAAAAGCGAAGCGACGTTGCGCTTCGCATTTTTTAGTAGGCATGGGACGTGCCTTTCGGATCACGGGAATTATCATCCCAACCGAGAGCGGTACTGCGCCCTCTCCCATGTCCATCTTGACCCCAACAAGCTGGGATTACTTGTTGGGCAACTCCATAATTTGGGGCGGCGGCACCATCGGCGGCACCGAGCTGGGCAAGACTCGATGTGAATTCGCCAGATTTGCAACGCCAGCCCCAAACTTTTTTCCTCTCAATTTCGAATTTTTTAGCAAACTTAACTTTTTACAAAATGTATGTACATTTTCTAACGGGAAACTCGGACTATTAGTATTCCTCGGCTCAACACATTGCTGTGCGTACACCTAGAACCTATCAACGTGATCATCTCTCACGGTCCTCAAACGGTTTCTTATCTTGGGGTGGGCTTCCCGCTTAGATGCTTTCAGCGGTTATCCCATCCGCACATAGCTACCGAGCAATGCCATTGGCATGACAACTCGTACACCAGAGGTGCGTTCTTCTCGGTCCTCTCGTACTAGAGAAAACTCCCCTCAAAAACCTACGCCTGCAGTAGATAGGAGACCAACCTGTCTCACGCTTCTCAGCCTCGTCTTCAACTCATATTGTAACGAGTCTAGACGGGTTTTCACTTTTTACAAAGTGGAATGGACTATAACTTCATCTTTTCTTTCGAAAAGAGGCTAACGATTAGTCTCTACGGGTGTACTTACTAAAATACTTCCCTCGGTATCGTCCTCTCGCATATGCAAGTTCGGATTTCACCGATATCAGTTAGCTTTTGCTCACAAATATTTCTATTTGTGGACCGCCGTGATAAATCTTTATGATTGGTTGATCTATTATTTATTTTTAACGAAAAAACCTTATTTTTCTCAATGTCATTCTATTAAGGATTCAGATGTGTTCAACAACCAATTCAACATAAGTTGCTGAACGGTCTGAACCCAGCTCACGTACCCTTTTAATTGGCGAACAGCCAAACCCTTGG
>CAYIZO010000004.1:0-14086 GCA_964368005.1 uncultured Candidatus Saccharibacteria bacterium | reverse complement strand
GTAATTTTAAGTGAATGGATTCCTTCTTGAAGGTTAAGAGAGTCCTGATTAATGCTAATTGTATTAACATTATTTGGTTCTGATCGTACAAACTCATCATCAATAAAGATACTCGCTTCTGTAATTTGGTTTACAGCTACAATATTGAATTGAAAAGTGAGAGAATCACTTTTTTTAAAAATAAGCATTTCAGGGCTAGACAGTAGATTTATATGGGGCCAATTTTCAGGGGAGTGTGAAGTATCAAAGTCACTTATCGGGATTCCCGATGTGTCATCCATATAACCCATACGCGTTGCCCAAGCTCGTACAGGGCCTTCCCACGCATTAAATTGGGGGTCGTTTGTAGGGTTGGTTGGTATCCCTCCGTCTGGGTCATCTTTATTAACCCAGTAGAGAATTGAGTGTACTTGTTGAAATATTCTTTCCTCCTTTTGATCAGACGGAGTGAATTCTGTAGCGAGTTTCCCTGAAGTGCCGTCTACGCTATAAGATCGAGAACCTTTCCAAATACCGCGCAGTACCGGTTTTTTTGGCGTGAGTGGTATTGGTGGAGTAAATGTATCTTTTTCGGAAATAATTGTTAAAGCGTTTTCCATAAAATCACGCCACAGTGGCGTGATAATAAAGCCAGCCGTGTTTTTAGTCATCGATGAATTATTATTATTTCCCGCCCACGCACCCACAACGATATTTGGGCTGTACCCTATTGTCCAAACATCTCTATAATCATTCGTAGTTCCTGTTTTTACAGCGACATTTCCACTCTCAAAGTAGAGTGGTGATCGAGCGCCAAACGCTGGAGTGCGAGCAGAGTTATCAGAAAGTATATTTGTAATTAAATTTGCTATGTTTGGATCTAGGACATTTTGAGACTTATTATTTTCTTGTTCAATAACCGAGTTGTTTTTATCACGAATTTCTAATATGGCGTGGTGTTCAAAATGCGTTCCTTGATTAGCAAATGTTCCGTACGCTGACGTGAGTTCAAGGGGTGAGACTTCTCCACCACCAAGCACAAGAGTAAGCCCGTATCTGGAAGCGTCAGTAAGAGTACTAATACCGAAATCACGAGCTGTTTCTATAGAGTCTTGAATGCCAGCAAGGTATAGTGTTTTTACCGCTGGCACATTTAACGACTGTGCGAGAGCATCTCTCATTTTAATAGGGCCGCGAAATTTTTCATCATAGTTTTGAGGGATATAAGGTGTTCCGAAGACCGCAAAATTTGTCTCTAGGTCAAATAAAACTGTATCAGGCGTATAGCCTTTCTTGAATGCAGTTGCATATACAATAGGTTTAAAAGCTGATCCTGGTTGGCGGTGTGCGAGTGTAAT
Organism: uncultured Candidatus Saccharibacteria bacterium; assembly: GCA_964368005.1. Classification (GTDB taxonomy): domain Bacteria; phylum Patescibacteriota; class Minisyncoccia; order Ryanbacterales; family GWA2-47-10b; genus JBBTUF01. Next base: position 12,749 of record CAYIZO010000004.1, on the reverse strand, counting down.
ATTAAAGTTCCCTTCATGTTGTATATCAAAATAATCACGGGAACCAACCATGGCAAGAATTCGACCAGTTTTTGGATCAATTGCTATAAGTCCTTCATTTGATGCATTAAATTTTTCTTGAAGTTCTGCTGACCTACGATTAATTACTTCCTCAGCTTTTTCCTGTAATTTCATATCAAGAGTTGTAATAACTTTCAGCCCTCCGTGTTCGACCATATCTTCTCCAAATTTTTCACTTAATAATTCTCGGACATACATTACAAAATGGGGGGCACGTAATCCGTGTTTTTGTTGAGGGTTAAAGGCTACCTTCTCTTCTTTCGCAGTTTTGTACTCTTCATCAGTAATAAATTCTAAACTTTTCATTCGTTCTAATACAAGGTTTTTTCTTTGTTCAAGTTCCTTTCTATGGTTTCCATACGGAGAATAGTAAGTTGGAGCATTTGGGAGCGCAGCGAGATATGCTGATTCAGCAAGAGTTACCTCTTCAGCGTGTTTTCCAAAATAATTTTGTGCAGCAGCTTCAATCCCATAGGCATTTGATCCGTAAGGGATTTCGTTAAGATAAAGATTTAATATTTCGTCTTTTGTGTAGGCTTTCTCAAGCTTTAAGGCTATAATAATTTCTTTTAATTTTCGTGTGATGGTTTGCTCGCTTGTGAGTAGAGTGTTTTTAACAAGTTGCTGGGTGATAGTAGATCCACCGCTTCCTATTCTTTTTCCTTGGAGAGCGTTAAGAACTATAACTCGGAAAAAGGAAACAAAACTAAATCCATGATGATTATAAAATGAAGCATCTTCAATCGCGATAGTGGCGTTTTTTACATTGCGCGATATATTGTCAGCGGCGACAATAGTTCGTTTTTCCTCACCATGAATTTCCCAGAGTAAAATTTGGCCAGTTTTATCATAGAGTTTTGTTGACTCATAAACTTGTCGTTTTTGAAAGTTGTCTATACTCGGGATTTTAACAAGTACAAAAAATACCCACAGCGCTCCACTGCTAATTGTTATAAATACACCAAGAGCAAGCAGAATTGCTATTCTGCGAGACTTTATTTTTAGCTTCTTTTGTATTTTTTTACCTAAAATTCTTAAGAATCGAAACACGACGCTACTATATCATAAAATGGTCTTTTTACTCAAAATAAATACCCCCGAGGTAACGGGGGTATTTATTACATGTCTAATTCACTAAATGCGTCATCATCGTCATCATCGTCGTCACTTTTGTCTTCTTCCTCTGTGTCTTCAGCTTCCTCGTCATCATCCCAAGAATCTAAATAAAAAGTCATTACAATTAAGCTTTAGGCGATTAAAATGAGTACGACCGTTACTCATCTATACTCAATACTGATAGCAAGAAAATTAAAGTCGCTCAAGAGCGAAGTGTGATTAATTCTTGTGGATAACTTTTCCTTTAAATAAAGGCTATTTCCGAACCATAAGACAAAGTGCCAAGGCATCATACGCATCATCTGAACGAATCTCGTGCTTTATCTTGAGTATATTTTTTACAACCCACTCTACCTGTTTTTTTTCTGCTCGTCCATTACCAGTAAGGCCAAGTTTCACTTGGAGGGGAGTAAATTCTTGCATTGCGATATTTGCTTCTGAGAGGATGAGTAAAATTGCTCCACGCGCCTCAGAAACGCTTAATGCAGTTTTTTTATTTTTTGCAAAAAAAAGTTTTTCAACAATAGCCTTGTCTGGTTTAAACTTTTGGATAATTTCACGTAGTTCTTTTGAGATAGTTGCGATTCGCTCACTGTGGGGAGCATCTTTTGATGTTTTAATACATCCACATTCTTGATAAATTGAGTCTCCATTGATTGCGTCGACAATACCCCAACCTACGCGCTCGATCCCAGGATCGATGCCAAGAATTCTCATATCTCTTTATTGTTTGCATAAATTTCTTGTACATCGTCATGTTCATCAATAATTTCCATAAGCTTATAAAGAGAATCAGAATCAGTAGGTGAGAGAGTAAGCTCGCTGTAAGGTTTTGCGATCCATTCTCCGTCTTTTTTTTCAAACGCCCACAATACGCTTCCAGGATTTGCCCACTTCCCATTGTTTGCGGAAAGTAAGTGTTTTATTTCATTTGATGTTCGGTTATTGTTGTCAGTAATTCCAGTTATAATGAGTGCTACTCCGCCAGGACCGTACGCCTCGTAGGTAAATTCTAAAAGAGCTGTCTCGTCCGATCCTCCAGTGCCTTTTTTAATAGCGCGCTCTATGTTCTCTTGAGGCATGTTAAGAGAGCGCGCCTTTTCAACCGCAACACGAAGAGATGAATTCATAGCAATATCAGCGCCTTTTTCTCGCGCAGCAATCGTAATAGCACGGGCGATTTTGCCAAATACTTTACTTTTTTTTGCATCAGTCGCCGCTTTTTGGTGTTTTATTTGTGACCACTTAGAATGTCCCGACATAGTATTTTATTGTTCAAAAAGATTTTTACTTCCTGTGGGCGGAGTAAGACCCAAGTGTTCATATGCACGCGTTGTTGCAATTCGACCGCGAGGCGTGCGCTCAATAAATCCAAGGCGCAAAAGATATGGTTCGTGAATTTCTTCTATTGTGCTCGCTTCTTCGCTTGCTGCAGCTGCAAGCGTACCAAGGCCTACTGGACCACCTGAAAATTTTTCTATAAGAATTTTAAGAATTCTTCTATCTTCTGATTCAAGACCCGCATCATCGATATCAAGAAGTTCAAGTGCGGTTTTTGCGATTGCAAGTGATATAACTCCATCGCCACGAACGGTCGCGACATCACGACAACGCTTTAATAAATGATTTGCAATTCGTGGCGTAAAGCGGCTTCGTTTTGCGATTTCAGTTAAAGCTTCTTCTTGAACCTCAATTCCTAAAAGTTTTGCTGATCTTCGCAATATTTCTTTAATATCAGCTTCGCTATAGAATTCAAGTCTAAATGTGCCGCCCGAAAAACGTGATCTGAGAGGAGAGGATAGCATTGCGACGCGCGTGGTAGCCGCTACAAGCGTAAATGCAGGTAGATCGAGCTGTATTGTTCTGGCGGCGGGTCCTTTACCGATTATAATATCGAGGGAACGCGCCTCCATGGCTGGGTATAAAATTTCTTCTACTAGTTTATTGAGTCTGTGCACCTCATCAATAAATAAAATATCCCCATCAGATAGGTTTGTAAGTATAGAGGCGAGATCTCCGACACGTTCGATTGCTGGGCCCGAGGTTATCTTCATTTGGGCGCCAAGTTCCTTTGCGACAAGGTGGGCGAGCGTGGTTTTTCCAAGACCTGCAGGGCCATAAAATAGTAAATGTTCGATTGGCTCTTTGCGTTGCCGTGCCGCCTCAATTAAAATTTGAAGATTTTCTTTTATTGAGCGCTGACCAACGTATTCATCCCACCGGTTGGGGCGGAGAGCGCTATCAAGTGATATATCGTCGGGTTTTTTAGGGTCTATTGACATTTTGTGTTTTTTAGGATAGAATACGCGAGTTCCTTAAGACTGCTATTAACTATAAACATTTTCTCAAGAAGTCTCCGGACAAGTGAGGTTTACCTTATCTGGGCCTTCTTTTAGTACACGGACAGTCTGGTCCCTTTCCTCTTAGTATAGATTAGCACACTGCCAATCCGTATTAAGAGGAGGGGGTCGCTCGATTGCTCCTCGAAGGGGCTCTCAGCCCCATGCACCCATGCGGGGGCACCTTGTCTGGAGACTTCTCGAGAAAATATAGTGCAAAACTTGGGATTGTTGTTGATGGTCTAAAAGCACGACGTTGGCACCGCACCCGCGAGGGAAGTTCCGTAAGGATAGGTGCACCAAAGCCTAAAGGGGCTGGTGAGATGTCGGTATCGAATCCGACTCAGCGATCGTCCCAAGTAACTCGCCGCCGGTAGGGTAAAACCTGTCGGCGGCATTTTCATTTGTATAAAATTTTATTCGAGACCAGCAATGCGTTCGAGTTCGTCGAAGGTGGTTTGCCCCGCGAGAATTTTAAGCATGCCGTCTTGTATGAGAGTGCACATGCCTTGTTTAAGTGCGATCGCGCGTACCTCAGCCTCTGATGGATTTTTTAAAATCAACTTTTCAATTTCGTCGTTGATTAAAAACGCTTCAAAAATACCAAGTCTACCTTTGTATCCCGTATGACTACAAATATCACACCCACCAGGAATAAATATTTTAATATTGTCGAGCGAAGGCGCTCCATAGTTTGCAGGAAGGGTTGAGAGAGAGTTTTTAATTTGTTGGATTTGTTTTTCATTTGGTGTAGATTCTTGTTTGCAGTGAGAGCATAGTACGCGCACCAATCTTTGCGCGATTGCAACATTAATTGCAGGAGCAATAATGTTTGGTGCTACTCCTAAATCGATAAGTCGAGGAATCGTGCCAGGTGCATTATTTGTGTGAAGTGTTGAAAATACAAGATGACCTGTGAGTGAAGCGTGCATTGCAATTTCTGCGGTTTCACGGTTTCGAATTTCTCCTACAAGAATAATATCAGGGTCTTGTCGTACGATCGCAGAAAGACCAGTTTCAAATGTATACCCACCTTCCCGGTCAATCTGTGTTTGAGAGATACCATCAACGTGATATTCAATAGGGTCTTCGATAGTAATTATTTTAATGCCAGGTTCACGCACTTTTTTAATAAAGGCGTAGAGAGTCGTAGTTTTACCAGATCCAGTCGGTCCAGTAGTAATAATCATACCGTTTGGCTTTTTAATTTCTTTTTCAACAAGGTCTCGTACTGGAGGTTGCATCCCAAGATTATCAAATGTCATCGATATCGCTTTTGGGTGTAAGACACGCATTACGATTGATTCGCCATAAGGGCCAGGTAACGTTGATACTCGAACTTCTACATCAACGTCTTTTGTCCGAATGGTGAATCGGCCATCTTGTGCGCGATTATGGATGTTAAGTTTAAGCTCTGAGATAAGTTTGATGCGCGAAAGAATCATCTTATGCATATCGTGCGTAAGAGAGGCAATTTCTTGTAAAATTCCATCGAGACGAACACGAAGGTGCACTTTTACTTCTTCAGGTTCAACATGAATATCTGACACCTCAAGTTCATATGCACCAGCAAGTATAAGATCAAGAAGGTCAGTTATTTTTGTTGATGTTCCGTGTTCAATTTCGGCTGAAAGATTTGTATTAAATTCTTCAGAGTTATGGATGTGTGAACGAAATTCTACAATTGAGTCCTTTGTAATATCGACGACATTTGAGGTTATTTTACTTTCTCGTGGGATTTCTTTATATCTACTCCATGCCCGCTCAAGTCCTTGCATAGAGGATAGAAAAATTTGTGCAGTATAGCCAGCTCGATGAAGTTTATCGAGAGATTCTTTAACGGGATCAAGAGTTGGATTTTTAACTGCAACTTGTAGTTTTTTCCCAATCGCTTGTATAACCGCGATTCCAGACCCACGAGCCTCAGCCTCAGGTATAAGTCTAAGGGCATCAAGATCAATTGATATGCGCGAAAGATTTAAATATGGAGTTTTATATTTTTGTGCAAGTAGGCGCGTAAGATCTTCTTCTTCACGTTGTTGAAGTTTTTCTATCTTGTCGTGTTGTTTTTCTTCGTCAAATGCCACGCACTTATTCTACATTAGCCGAGCTCTCGCAGCAATTTTCGAGTTTTTACTTCAGCTTCGATAAAGTTTGAAAATGAGCCCAATGAAACAAAGGAAGAATGACGTTCTTGAGATTTGAGCTCATTTCTCATGCGCTCGAGCACAGACGTATCAGTTGACCAGAGCATTCCCTCAGTACCGGCATGTTCATCAAATTGCCAAAAAATAGCAGCAATGCGCGGTAGAGATGCAATTTGAGAAAAAGTTTCAATAAGTGGGCGTAATTCATTTGGGGTTGAATTGGTGCGAGAAAAGTCATCTCTGGTAATAAATGTCCACAATGTATCAATGTCGGTATCTTCTCGAGAACGAACCATGAGACGACCTAGAAGAGCCGCAGACGACTGGGGGAGTTTTTTAGTGTTTTCATGAGAAGAGTTATTTTTTGAGAGTGTAGTATTTTGTTCGAGCCATAAATGTCTGGTAGCTCCCTTGCGTGGGTACGATTCGATAGCAGCGTCTGCAGAGGATTGATCTGTAAATCCTGTTGTAATTATAAGGTCAGCTGGTGGGATATGAGCTCCCATTTGTACGGCAGCTTGGTTAAATGGGTGAGGGTGAGTTAGAAAGATTGTAAGTTTATCGCCTTCTTTTTGATATCGAAGCTCATCGATAGGAGATATTAAGGTATCAATCGTTATTGCAAATTCTTTTTTTTGAATTGAGCCTCCAAATATATCTATCCATTCAAGTTCTTTTTGATTTGGAGCGATGAGTCGGATTTTTTCAGGCGCAATACGCTGGATTTGAAGGGCCGCAAGGTAATCTTTATCGGATGCAGTATCGGGGAGTATTACAAGGACACTTGTCGCCTCGTTAATTGCATGTTTGAGCTCAGTCATAATATCTATTCTTAGCATAGGTCTTTAGCGGCCCGAAAGGCTTGACTTTTAGCTTTTTTTAGTATATAATCTGTTCCGAACTAAGGTTTGAAAATAAGCCAAAAGTCGGATAGATTTTTGGCCTAAGACAAGGGGGTTGCATGAGGGTAAGAAATTTTTGTTTCTTGATTGCGATGGCATTCGTTCTTTCTACGACTTCTGGCTGCTTCGTCCTTCATTCTGTTTTGACGGGCGGGCGTATTGGTGATCGCTATCGAACGTTGTATGGCAATCGAATGGGTGTCGGATGCAGTCCTTTCGATATCGACTGCCAGCGCGCAGCTGGAGAGCGAGAAGGTATTGAGCGCGCACTTCGCGAGCAAGCCGTGCGAGCACGTCAAGAGGGGCGACGCGCCGGATACTGCGAATATGGTGGTGTGGAGTGCAAGTAGTTCTTTTTTCCGAAAATGGCGGGGTTCGCTTCAGCGCCCCCCGCGTTTCGATTTTGTGGTACTCTAAAAACATTGCAATGTCAGGAACTAAATTTATATCAAAAAGTCCAAAGTCTACTCATGATATCGCGTATGCCCTTGGAGTTGAACTAAAAAATGCCGAACTTAATAACCGTCAGGCGCTTTGTATACTACTTTCAGGTGAGCTTGGTGCAGGGAAAACTGCATTTACGCAAGGGCTTGTCTTGGGTCTTGGATATCGGGGCAATGTACATTCTCCAACTTTTGTATTAATGAAAAAATATTCCATAAAGACTTTGTATTTTAAAAATCTTTGGCATATTGATTGTTACCGAATTAAAAATGTACAAGAGCTTTTAACATTAAAAATTAAAGAAATCTTAAAAGATTCAAACAATATAGTTGTTATAGAGTGGCCGGAGAAAATAAAAAAATATATTCCAAAATATCCAATTCGCATTTCATTTGAACATCACTCACCAGAGACTCGTGTAATTAAAATATCAGAATGAGTGAGAAAAAAAATAAAAAAATACTCGTTATACTTGATGCTCATGCGCTTATTCATCGTTCATTTCATGCCATGCCTTCGTTTACTTCACCGTCTGGGGAGCCAATGGGGGCTGTATATGGAGTTTCGGCTGTTTTATTAAAGCTAATACGCGAGCTTGAGCCTACACATCTTGTGGCAGCATTCGATCGTCCAGAGCCGACATTTCGACATGTTGCATATGATGCGTATAAAGCAACGCGATCTGAAACAAAGAGTGATTTAATACCTCAGTTTGAAAAAGTAAAAGAAGTTTTTACGGCATTTAATATCCCAATGTTTGAAGTGCCAGGATTTGAGGCTGATGATATTTTAGGAACTCTTGTTGAGAGATTTAAAAATGAAAAAGATCTTACGATTATTATTGCATCGGGGGATATGGATACGCTGCAACTCATTGAGGATGATCGCGTGTTAGTATACACCCTCAGAAAGGGGATTGAAGATACGATTTTATATAATCAAAAACTTGTTGAAGATCGATTTGGTTTCGAGCCACGTCTCATTGTTGACTACAAAGGACTCAAGGGAGACCCTTCGGACAATATAATAGGCGTTAAGGGTATAGGAGAGAAATCGGCAACCGAGCTTATAAAACATTACGGCACTATTGAAGAAATTTATATACAACTTAAAAAATTAAAAAAATATCCAGCGTGGCTTAAAGAGCGAATCGGAAAACTACTTTTAGAAAATGAAGAAGAAGCTTTATTTTCAAAAGAACTTGCTACTATTCGCCGAGATGCTCCAGTCACTCCAGATATAAAAGACCTCGAGTATAGAGGCATTCCATACGAATCTGTATCTGCGGTATTTCGCAAATTTTACTTTCCGAGTCTTATATCTCGGCTTGGTGTTCCTGCAGGTGAAGTGAAAAAAAATAGTATACAAAATATCACTATTGAAAATTTTGATAATTTTAAGAAGGAGTTTAACAAAGAGTCAGTCGTAGGAATTTTTTTGGATTCTGAAGATTTAACGATATTGTTTTCAAAAACATCGTACAAGATTGAGAAGAGTATTTTTACCAAAACAAAAAATGAGCTTCAGAAATTATTTTTAGAAAAAAATAATATTATAGCTCATGATGCGAAAGAAATTTACCACTCGCTTGGGTTTGTGTTTGAAGTTGTGTTTGATACTCGAGTTGCATCATGGGTTTGCGATTCAGAGCGCAGGTCGTTTATTCTTAGTGATTTAATACGAGATGAGTTAAGCACGAAAGAGGCAGAGGAGCATAGTGCACTCTTTGCACTTGAAAAAAAATATCGACACCGATTAGAAAAAGAAAATCTTACACAGATTTATTTTGAATTTGAGTTACCTCTCACAAAAGTTTTGTTTGTTATGGAGCAACTTGGTATAGCTGTTGATGGTAAAAAATTAGATGCGCTTGCGCAAACAACAACAAAAGAAATTGAGTCACTACGAAAAAAAATCGTTTCTTTGGCGGGAGAAGATTTTGATGTAAATTCTCCAAAACAACTTTCACGAATTTTATTTGAAGTATTAAACTTATCGACAAAAGGTATTAAAAAAACATCTACAAAAGCAGTTTCTACGCAGGCATCTGAACTTGAGAAGCTTCGTGGCTTACACCCGATCATTGATTTTTTAATGAGATATCGCGAAATTACAAAACTTTTTTCGACATACATTAGTGTATTACCCGAACAGTGTAGTTCACACGATGGGCGTATCCACACAACTTTTAACCAAGCAGGAGCAGCTACTGGCCGATTATCGTCAATAAATCCAAACTTACAAAATATCCCGGTTCGTACTGAGCTTGGTCGTGAGATTCGAGGTGCGTTTATTGCTGAGCGTGGGTATGAACTTGTCTCATTTGATTATTCTCAGCTTGAGTTGCGACTTGCTGCCGCAATGTCGGGCGATAAAGGACTTATCGCAGCGTTTCATAGTGGAGATGATATTCATACTCGAACTGCTTCCGCGGTATTTCATATTATGCCGGAGGCCGTAACGCCTGATATGCGTAGATATGCAAAAACGATTAACTTCGGGATTTTATATGGAATGGGTGCACGAGCGCTCGCGGTTGGTATGGGAGTGACGCACGAAGAGGCGGAAAAATATTTGCGTGCGTATATTGAATCATTTCCAGGTATTGAAGAATTACGTCTTCGAATAATCGAAAATGGTAAGCAAAATGGATATGTTGAAACATTGTTTGGACGTAAGCGCTATCTTCCAAACTTACGGTCATCATTTGATTTTGTTCGAAAAGAGGCAGAGCGTATGGCGATGAATGCGCCTATACAGGGAACTGCAGCAGATCTAATTAAGCGCGCTATGATAGAAATATATAGAAAGTATAATTTAAATAACACTCAAGGACCCGTACGTCTTCTTTTGCAAGTGCATGACGAACTTTTATTTGAGATAAAGAAGAATTCACTAAAAGAATTTATACCTGAAATTAAACGTATTATGGAAATCGCTCCTGAAATAGTTGTTCCTATTGTTGTTGATGTAAAACATGGCCCTAGTTGGCAAGATATGGCGCGTTTTGAACAGGGGCGATAGTAAAATTACTGCTATACTTATTGTGTAGTATGAAAATTCGTTATACGCTCTTTTTTAGATTCTTTTGGACACTCGTCGCGCTCGGTATAATACCGATGGCTATTTCTTCAGGCTTTCTTGTCGCGAGTTACCAAGTGCGTATTGCAGCGGTATTGGGGGCAGCAGAGGCCCGAGAATTACTTCTTAATATTGGTATTCAATTTTTCTTAATTTTTATTTTTGTACTGATTATTGCGACTTTTGCAGCATACGTAATCTCAAGAAATATTTCACGGCCATTGCAGGTTCTTACGGAAGCCGTGAGACTTATTGGTGAAGGTAATTTAAAAATTAAAATTAATATTTTACGCAAGGATGAAATTGGCGTGTTGGGAGAGTTTTTTAACGAGATGGTTGGGCGCATTAAAGATGCACAAGAGCGTCAAGAAGAAATCTCACGATTAAAATCTGAATTTATTACTGTAGCGGCTCATCAATTACGCACGCCGCTTTCAATTGTGAAGTGGGCATATACTGCAGTGCTCGAGGGAGATTTTGGTCCGATAGCTGAAGGACAACGAACTATTTTGGGCAAAGCAGCTATTGCAAACGAATCAATGATTAAGCTGGTACACAATTTACTTGATGCAGCACGTATAGAAGAAGGACGTTTTGGGTTTAAGTTTGAAAGAGTTGACTTCGGTGCTTTTTTGAAAAAGCTTTATGAAGAAAAAAAGTTACTTGCTGAAAAGAAGGGAGTTGTACTTACTATTGATATTCACCCGAAAGATATATTGTACCTCAACGCTGATCCAGAAAAACTTTCAATTGCAGTTGGTAATATTATAGATAATGCTGTGCGGTATACTGCATCTGGAGGTTCTGTTGGAATATCTCTTGACGCTGAGGAGGCATTTGCTGTTATAAAAATTCAAGACACTGGAATTGGGATTGCTCCCGAAGATAAGACGAGATTGTTCACAAAGTTTTATCGAGGGAGCAATGTTATGCACCTTGAAACTGAGGGTACTGGTCTCGGCTTGTTTATTACAAAAAACATTGTCGTAAGCCATGGAGGTGAGGTCTGGTTTAACTCTGAGCATACAAAAGGTACAACATTTTTTATTAAACTCCCGCGCGAAGCATCATCAAAGAGTCCTACAAACGTTTCTTTTGAATCTTTTGTCGGAGCTATTTAAGTATGATAAAGTAGCACCATATATATGCCAGATGATCTAAAAAAAGAGGCGAATGTATCAAGTGTTCCTATCTCATCGATGTTAAAGCGTAATGAGGTTAAGTTGCTCGTAGTAGAAGATGATAGATTTTTGAGAGAGCTTTTAGTAGGGAAGTTAAAACGAGAAGGGTTTACTGTTGTAGAAGCATTTAACGGAGAAGAAGCTATAACTCAAATTCGTGCTGAGCACCCTCATTTAATATTGCTTGACCTTGTGTTGCCAGGAGTGGATGGATTTGGAGTCTTATCTACCATGAAGGAAACAGCAGACCTTAAAACGCCAACTATTGTACTTTCAAATCTTGGTTCGCGCGAAGATATTGATAAAGCAATGATACTTGGTGCAAAAGAATTTATGGTAAAAGCGCACCATACTCCACAAGAGATTTTAGAGAGAGTTAAAAAAGTTCTTGAGGAGTACTATCTGCAACAATGATTTACCTTCTTTATGGAGAGGATGTTCCAAGGGCGCTTAGTACACTAGGGCGTTTTCGTTCGCGATTTCGTCGTGAGGTACCTTCATTGTGGCGTCAGATTGACTGCGAAGAAGAAAGCGAACAGAGTAAGATTTATTTTGAACTCGGAGGTCAATCACTCTTTGGTTCAAAAGATTTTTTAATTATAAAACATGTCTCAGCTGCTCCAGAAGATACGCAAGAGATTTTTAAGAATTTAGTAAACAGATGGGCAAACGATGATTCGATTGTTGTATTTTTTGAGCGTGAAACCCCAGTAAAAAATAAAATTTTTGATTTAATACTTAAAAATAAAAGTACAAAAAGAGAAGAGTTTAAAAAGAAAGAAGTTCAAAATGTTAGCAGAGTTTTAGATAGTCGAGATCTTTTTTTAATAGGAGATTTGTGGGGGAGGAGAGAGAAGAATTCTCTCATTGTGAAGTACGAAGAGTTACTAAGAAAGGGGCAGGCGCCAGATGAAATTTTAAGAACAGTTTTATGGCATGTAAAAAATATATGCATGGCTGCTGTAGGAAAGACTCGCGAGATGAAGCCATTTGTTGCAAATAAAGCGCTTCAACAAGCTCGCAACTTTAATGGTGACTCTCTTGAACAAGCATTTACTACACTTGTAGGTCTTGATAATAAATATAAAAAAGAAACCCTTGAAACAGGGCTTCTTCATTTCTTTCTTACTCAATAAGATATTTAGCCGAGTTTTTTGAGGCGGGCGGCGAGGCGAGATTTGCGACGAGATGCTGTGTTTTTTGTGATCAGATTTGATTTTGCTGACTTGTCGAGAGCTTTTTGGGCAGCTGGAAAAAGCTTTATAGCTTCAGCCTTATTCTTCGCAGTAAGGGCGCGATCGAGGCCTTTTAAGACGTCTTTCATCGCCTTGCTCTTGCGAACATTGCGAACGCGTCTACGCTTGCCTTGTCGTAATGCTTTTTCAGCTGATGATGTATTTGGCATATTGCTCTGTAATATATAGCAAAGTTTGTTATTAGTCAACTAATGCAAAAGATTTCTGCTATACTAAAACCAAT
>CAYIZO010000003.1:0-14125 GCA_964368005.1 uncultured Candidatus Saccharibacteria bacterium | reverse complement strand
AGCAATACCAGAACCTTTCTCAATAAAAGCCTATACCGACCACCCATCAAAACCAGAATCAAAATTAATATACCACCATGAAATACACTCTGGACCATCCACGACAGTACCTACAGCTCCTAATGATTGCGTGCCCAAGAGTGTCCCGTTCGCCGTAAGACGGACGTTAACATTATCTGTCGCTCTTACGCGATCACCAATAATAAATTTTGATGACGGCAACGGAGGAGGTGGAGGCATAGTAGACCCCCCTCGTGCGGCAAGCCAATTTTGTTTTGCATTTTCCCAAACGCTTATATCGGATGTCACTTGTGTCACACAACCTGCGGGCCCAAGATTATCTGGAAAGTTGCCACCACCGAGCCAAACAATTGTATTGCCAGAACAACTTTTAATATTTGCTGGCATACCAACTGAACCCGAATCGCGTACCACAAGAAACACATTGTTATGAATTTCAAAACCAATGTCGGAGCCTTGCTTGAAAAGATCTCCATGCGCTGGACGAAATGGTTCTGACGAATGTGGGCTTGGGGCTTCTTCTAATCGAAAAAGTGAGTTTGTTATTCTGACTGTTTTACCTGCACTCGCTTGTCCTGCATTTGCGCGCGTACTTATACCAACATAACATCCATCGGCAAGAGTATCATCGACTGAAATAGAGCGATTCTCGTGATCATCGATACAATCATCAAAAATATGCGACATATGAACACCTTTCACGACAAAGTTGTCGCCCGCTGGTCGAAAGCGAATCCCATCTTCAACATTATCAATTCGTGTAGCTTCGATAATGGAAGCACTATTTTTTATTTCGACACCTCCATGGTTTTGTGCTGAGCTATGCATGAAATCCCATGTCGAATTTCGTGGATATTGACCCTGTACACTACCGCCATAAAAACAGATACTTGGCCCACCATTCAACTCCACTGGCAATACGCTCGTCTTGTCGTGAAAAATTGCCGCACGCGCATCAATTTTTGTATTAGATGCAACTGTCGTGTTGGAATACCCATTTGAATATATTTGAACTGGCAACGTTACAAGACTCCCCATCTGTGAAAGACATGATGTCGCGGATGGAGGTGGCGTTACAGAAGGAGGTACTGGCGGAGGCGTAACGGGTGGCGGGATAACCGGCGGTGGTGTTGGAGGAGGAGTGACGGGAGGCGGTATTGGAGGCGGCACAACACTCCCCGATGTTATGCGAATATTATCGTACCAAATTTCCGCATCGTTTAACGGAGTACCATTAGTAACTGGGTTGAGCATCAAGTAGATTCGTGCACGCGTCGTACCTGATGGTGCCGAGGATGATGAGCGGTCCTGCCATACAGATTGTGTGCCCGAAACAGTAGCTGTATCAAGGCTATGTGTAGCAAGAACTAACCCGCCAGCACCAACCCACTCAACGCGAACAACCGCCTGGTTAGTGCCTAGATTTTTTGTTTTGAATGCGGCCGTGACAACTTGCCCAGGTGAGGCAACGCCCTCTTGATAGACGCGCCGAGTAGCAGAAGAGCTGTCAAAGGTGTGGAAGCTCTTTGTTCCATCTGAAGCAGTTGTGATATCTATCACTTCTTCTCCCGCCCAATCAATCCACCCTACTTGGCCTTGCTCAAAACTAAGGTTCGTAAAAATTACTGGTGGCGCTACCTCTAAAATATAATCTTGGGCGACCCAGCCATCGACACCCGAATCAAAATTAATATTCCACCATCGACGCCCGCCATCCACAACAGAAGCATTTGTTAATACAATTCCCTGAGCGCCAAGTGATTGCTGGCCAAGAGCCAAACTTGTCGATCCTGGGTTTTGGCGAACATTAAGACTTACATCATCAGTGCCTACTACTTCAATGCGATCATTTACTGAAAAAAGAACTGGTGGCTCCGCTGGTGGAGGAGGTGGGCCTGGCGGAGGAGGTGGAGTCGTTGAAAACACACAGGGAGTTACAGGATCTCCTCCTCCAGCCTGCAAAGTAAATTCGTCAATTACCTTGTCAGAAACATCAACAAACTGACCACACGCTTTTCTTGGGTTGCCATCGACATTAAATGTTATAAAAAGTGCTCCAAAATTACTTCCGTACCCACTCGCCCAATATGCTCCATCACGGGCTGAATTAAGCCCATCACGAGAGGCGCCCGCAAGCCCAGAAAGTCCCATAAACGAAGACCCTGGAGTCGTTGTCTCGGGATATACGGCAACTTGATTACCATTTGGAAATGTGGGGTTTATAGCCTGAGTCGGATAACTAATGAGTGATTTCGTACGCGCGTATTGATGCTCATGTCCATTAATTACGAAACCTCCAGCTTTACGACATGCTTCATATAAACTCCATGTAACCGAATCCCCTTTCGTGCCACGCGTCATTTTTGCCATATTTCCATGCCAAGAACAAAACTTCCAAATAGAATTTGAGTTTGGTAAATTATTTGTAATATATTGTGCGTGCGCATTATCATCACCAACCCAACCCGAGAGCGTAAATGTAATACCTTTATACGTGCAAATAGAATCCAACCCGTAACTACCCGTACATGTTGCGTCAGCGGGAAGATGCCTCCCGAATACTCCTGAATACCCTGGCCATTGAGCAACGTCATGATTACCCTGCACTCCAAAGTAAGGAAAACTTGATCCAAGCTCAGTATTAATACGAGTTTCAAATTTACTCGGACTATTCGCATAATCAAAGTCTCCAGCATGAATAACTACGCTTGCACCTTGACGCTTAATTAACTGATACACAGGCTGAGCATACCCGTCACCAATAAACGCGATTTTAAAATCCGCAGGAGGCGCAGTTTCTTGCAGTTGGCCTTGTACTTGAGAAACTGGGAAAACCCACAACACTCCCGCCACGACACCGCTTACCGCACAAATAAAAGCAGCGACATTCCACCAAGAAATTTGCCTTATATTAAGCATAATATATTTAAATAGTTTATTATTATTTAATAGGATGACATTGTGACCAAACGCCCCCCAAAGGTGCCAAAATAGTACTTACCTACAATTGTACTAGCATCAATGATAAATAAAATGGGTAAAAAAATAATTATCCACAGCATATACGCTCTCTTATTCTTACTGCCCTTAGGTGCGGGCGCACATCCAGTCGCCTATAAAGCGATTAGCACCGAACTTTCAGTCCACAATGACTCGATTAATTTCCTGACACGTGTACAACATCTTTTTGAATACGAAACCTCGACTCCTACTGAGACCAAGAAACTTCTGTCTGACTATTTTAAAAAACACCTAATACTGTCCCCATCAGGTGAAACTTGTGCTCCCGTAGTCACAGAATATGAATCGGACCAACTTGGCGCTGTAAGTACTTTTAAAGGCTCTTATACTTGCGCTCATGCGATCGATCCGTACAAAGAATTTTCAATTACAAGCACCCTTTTTGAAGAATTTTTTGAACAATTTGACCACTATATTACGGTGCAGACAGGATCAAGAACAATCAATATTACTCTTAACCGCGCAGACCCTAAGTTTAACGGCGTACTTTTTGAGCGTCAATCTGACTTAGAATCCCAAAAAGCGAGTGCTTTCGAAATCGACAGAGCACAACAACCCAAGGAATCATTCTTTAAATTAGTAGGCCGTTTTATAGTCCTCGGGATCGAACATATTATTTTTGGTTTTGACCACGTTCTTTTTCTTATTGCGATCATTTTAGTACTCTCTTCACTAAAAGATATTGTCTTGTTGGTAACCTCATTTACAATCTCCCACTCTCTCACTCTTATACTCGCTGGACTTGGGCTTATTACACTTTCCTCGCGCATTACAGAGCCAATCATAGCGCTCTCCATAGCATATCTAGCAGCACAAAATATTTGGAATCTACGGACAGGAGCGCAAGAACACTTTCGTCAGCGATTTATCACTTCATTCAGTTTTGGTCTTATTCATGGTCTTGGGTTTGCGGGCGCCTTAAAAGAAATAGTAATACCCGAAAACTACTTTTTACCTGCCCTTCTTACATTTAATATCGGGGTAGAAATCGGGCAAATTGGTCTTCTTATACTTTTCGTGCCAATGTTAAAGTATATTGAAATAAAAAAATTTTTATGGCGAAAAACCTTTCTCATCTCAATGTCTCTCGCGATTACACTAATAGCATCTTGGTGGTTTATCGAACGAATATTTTATGCAAGCTAATATAAAAAAAAAATTCACTTACCCCGCCCTCATACTATTTGTTGTGGTACTCGTTTCACACGCGAGCTACATCTTAAATGGCTTTACATGGCTTGACCATGGGGATATTGAAAACCGACAAGCCATTGCCGAGTTAAGTGATTTTAAAAAAATCTTTTTTTCGCCTTTTGGAGAAACGAATTTTTATAGACCTATTGTTACAATCTTTCATAGCATCGACAGCACTATTTACGGCACTTGGGCTCCTGGATTCCATATAACAAACATCCTACTCCATGTACTCGGAAGTATATTTGCCTACTTATTTATAAGAAAGTTTTTCGAACTCACGCAGACAGAAAGCCTAATCGCGGCAATTATTTTTGGCATACACCCTCTTTCATGGCTACCTGTAGGCGCTATCTCCTATCGCCCAGAAATTCTTGTAACTCTTTTTACACTCGCTTCTCTCGTGGCATATTTTGAATACCATGCCAAACACACTCAAAAAAGCCTTTTACTCTTTTATCTATCTGCACTACTTGCACTTCTTTCAAAAGAAACGGCATTATTTTTGATACCTGCGCTAATTATTCTCTACCACTATAAAAATTCTACCAACAAAAAAGCTTTCTCAAGAAAAACTCTCCTCACATTACTTACGCTCATTTCTTTATATGGCACCCTGCATGCCATTGCTATACCAAAACTATGGAGCATTAAAAGCCCACAATGGAATCTAAGCGAATCGATCGGAACACGCATTTTAGCGCTTGAATATCGTCTTACAGAAATTCCCTCACCAATCACTCCCGCTCTTGCAGACACGATAGTAAAAACACCGATAGCCGACTGGCGTGTATTCGCCACTATTACAGCAGTAATTGCCCTTCTGCTTTTTACGTTTTCAAAAAAAACAAACGCTTCCGAACGAAAAGCAGTGCTCTTTATATTCATAACACTCCTGCCGGCACTTAACATTATTCCTCTGCCGCGACTAAGCTCCCCCCACTACGGATATTTCCCCGCAATCGGAATTGGAGTACTTTTTACACTTCTCCTGCGACGGCATTATTTTTTCAGATTTATTATCGGAGCCTGGATTATTGTTGCATTTTATATGACATTGCTAGGAGGACCTCAATTCTCTAACGATAAAACTCTTTTTGAACCGGAAGTTATTAAAACACCAGAATTTCGTGAAGGGCATTACTATCTTGGTAATTACTACTGGGAACGGGGAGATCTAGAAAACGCAGGCCGAGAGTTTACCGCTGCATTTCCAAGTGGTCCTAATATTATCTCTTATATAGATATGCCGTCGCTTATTATTAATATGGCAGGCGTTGAACGATCATATAAAAATTTCGACGGAGCGCGTGAACTATTAGCCCAAGTGCGCGATATTGCCGCTCCTCGACTCCAGCCTATCATTGCATACAATCAAGCTCTTATTGAATACGAAACACAAAACTATTCAGCAGTCGTTGAGTTACTAGAACCATACCACAACTCGTTCGTACGCCCTGAACCAAAGCAACTACTGGAAAAAGCAAAAAATAATTTAAACAAAAGATGAGAAAAGAAAACCAACGCCATACGCAATGCTCGCGGCAATACCCCCCACTACTAACATCTCAAGCCCTGAAAAAAATAACGATCGTTTTGTAATAATCGATCTCATAGACCCTACAATAAACAATGTTACGGCAGTCGCTATAATAGAGTAGAGAAATAAGTTTTGAACATCATTTAATATTAAAAATGGGGCTATTGGCACAAAGCCTACTACAACAAATGCAATAAATGTAAGAAGTGCCCCTGATGAAATATGACTCTTATTGTGCGGAAGTACACTTAACTCCTCCTGCATCATTAAATCGGTAAAAAAGCTTTTATTTTTAAAAATTAAATTGCCAAGCGCTTTTGCATCTGTATCAGAATACCCATGCTCACGAAGTAAGGTTA
Source organism: uncultured Candidatus Saccharibacteria bacterium (assembly GCA_964368005.1). Taxonomy (GTDB): domain Bacteria; phylum Patescibacteriota; class Minisyncoccia; order Ryanbacterales; family GWA2-47-10b; genus JBBTUF01. The sequence goes on along the minus strand of CAYIZO010000003.1, from coordinate 7,990 downwards.
GCAGCTCTTCTTTCTCTTCGCTTGCATTGTTTGCTATTTCTTTTTCCGCGTCATCTCGCTCAAAATCCATAAAATCTTTCTCTGACTTCGAGCCAAGATAATTTGATGCAGCCATTGAAAAACCGTCAGCAAATAAATTCGCCACCCCTAATAAAATAATCGCAGACGTATGAAGCCCCGCTCCTGCAACGCCTGCGACTATCGCAAATGTAGTGATAATACCATCGTTAGCGCCGTATACAATATCTTTAATATGCCGGCCGCCCTTTCGCATAATACTACCCTTTAATATCTAAGAGTTGTTTTAATTTGCGCTCATCAAAACCGACCACAAACTGCCCATCGATCTCGATTACTGGTACGCCCATCTGACCTGTTTTATCTATCATCATCTCCCTGCGCTTCACATCTTTTAATACATCGTATTCTTCATATTTGATATTATTTTTTTGAAAAAGATCTTTTGCCTTCTTGCAATAGACGCACACCGGCGTTGTATAAATACCTACTTGTTTCATATTTTGCAGTATAGCACAGGCACTTAAGACATGATATTCTCACCCATATGAATAAGTTCCGCGAATATACAAAAAGTTGGTTTAAAAAAGAAACCAAAACTGGAAAACAAACCCGCGCGCTCGAAATTTTGCATCGACTCAAAAAATCCTACCCAAAAGCGCGCATAGCCTTAAACTACAACAACAATTTCCAACTTCTTGTGGCAGTAGTACTCTCCGCACAGTGCACCGATAAAAAAGTAAACGAGGTAACGTTTCCTCTCTTTAAAAAATATAAAACAGTAGGCGATTTTGCACGGGCAGACTTAAAGACATTTGAAAAAGAAATTCACCAAACGGGCTTTTATCACAATAAAGCTCGTAATATATTAGCAGCTGCACAAAAAATTGAAAAAGACTTTAAGGGAGTCTTACCAAAAACAATTACTGAGATGATCTCGATCCCTGGAGTTGGACGAAAAAGCGCAAATGTAATACTTGGCAACGCATACAGCATAATAGAGGGAATTGCCGTAGACACCCATGTAGGGCGCCTCGCGCAACGCTTTGGAGTTAGCTCCAATGACAGCCCTGAGAAAATAGAGCAGGAGCTAATGCAACTGTATCCGCGCGTAGAATGGTTTTCTCTCACCTACCGTATGATTGAGCATGGTCGCGCCATCTGTACCGCGAAACAAAAAAAATGCCAAGTATGCCCCTTGAAAGATGTCTGCCCTTCATCTTTAGTCTAAAAACAATGGGAAAATTTTTACAGCGTCGGAGCCCCTTGGGTTAAGCTGAAAAATTTTCCCATTGTTTTTACTAAAAAAACGACCCCAGCGCGTTGCACGCTGGGGTCTTTGTCATGAAGAGGTAGGAGGGTGTTGCGGGGAGTGTTCATCCTTTTGCTCGAGGATTCGGAATGGTTCCGTACCGGATGATTCGAACTGTGGCATGCTGAAGACCGACCTTCCTTGCAGACCACTTACTGGGTCGCCAGACATCAATCCATTCGCATCCGTATTTCGCCGCCTTGGTATCTTCGACAAGATAGATGCCTGACTCAACATCCCTAAGCCCCATGAGTTCAATTTTCGTTCCCAAGGGAAGACAGTTGTTTGCGACAGTCCCAAGACGAGTCGTTTTATTGGATGCATTGACGTTTGGTGAATCGTCCGTCTCGTCAACGCTAGACGAGTACCCAGTTATCTTCGCCACCAACTGGTGACGATTTTGCGCGACAACTGGGGTTGCCTTGGGAGCTTCAGGTTGAGGTGGTTGTTCGGGTTGACTTGGTGCGTACTCGGGGTGCTCCTCATACCAACGATTGACTCTAGCCGCATGGCCAGAAGGGTCATCCTCTTGAAAAGGTGACCGCGTGGGATTTTCCTCTCTTCCTTGAGAGTTGTGCAGTAGACGTGCCCCGCCGTCTTGATAGGATGTCTCGACCGTTGCGGTCGCGACCTTGCTGGGCGCCTCTACTATACGGGAAGATGAAGATTGTGCATTCGTCGCAGAGATGTTCAAGGCGAACAATCCTGCAATGATGAATGGCACTATCCACATGGTGTACCTCCTTCTATTCCTACTTCTAGACTTTTACTGAAGAACTACTGATCATACGCTATCAAATAAAAGTAAATCTGTCAATCCCCTAAGCACCGGAATGCTTACAGAGTAAGCAGAAACCGAAAACCCGCCTTCAGGCGGGTTTTCAGCTATAGGTGTTCTCGTGGATTATGGCCAATGATTTGGTGATGGCCACCTGTAGGTACTCGATTAGTTTAGCAAGATGCCTCCAACCTGTCAAACTAAAGCTATTTAGTGTTAACTTGACTTTTTATAGTAAATATGTATAATAAACATTGGAAATAAATCCTTTGGGAGGTCTACATGAATCTTGTCGCGATCGGTGCGATTCTTCAGGGGTTGGTCTGCTCTAATCCCGCCGGAAATGCTTCCTTTGTCGATGCAATCTTCGCTTGTCCACGACCTGCTTGTGTCGCAAGCAATTCCTGCCCACAAGAAGCTGCTGACGAGTCGTCCTCCTCTGAAGATGAGTAACTCGACTAACAAATCAAAAGCCCCTCAACAAATGTTGAGGGGCTCGCTTTTTTATTTATCAATAAAAGCGAAAAAGTAAGTCTTTGTATTCTCCCTTACTAACATTAATTTTTTGCCTAACAAATCGCGCACCATCAGAATCCTGAACACTTGAGTTTCCTAAATCATTAAACGAATTGTGTGAACAAGTCCCTGTCGTAGAAGTACATATACTAACCTCCGCTTTGTTATAACCTTCGGGTATAACCGCATATACGGTTATACTCATCCCCCCTTTTATCGGACCAAACCCAAAACTATTATTATTGCCAATTGCGGTGACTGCTTGCGCGCGATATGTGACCTCATATTCGGAATTTGTTTCAACCTTAAAGTCCGAAATTAAAATCGTAGTGTTAACACCAGCTCCTGTCGCTTTACTAATTGTTTTTCCAGTTATAACTCCTGAAGCAGCTGTGGGCGTTTTAGGAGTTGGAGTGCGGTATGGACTTTGACACAACCAAATAACCCCCGGCTTACCCCCCGCGCCCGTTACATCCGCTATAGGCAAAGGTTCGTAACCTGCCCTACAACTACAAGGGGCCCCAAAATCATCTTTGACTTTATTTTTCACAGGATACTCGATCGGACTATACCCCGGTGCAGACGGAAGTTTAGCGCGAAGTCCAAGCGTTTCTATAAAACCATATTCACCAATCGGATTTCCTCTTAAGCACTGCCCATTATCTCTTAAATGAAACATTCCCCCGTATGAGCTTCGATTTGTCCCACCGAGAGTTGAGTCTGGTAATTTATATCGACAAGCAAAAACATCACCTTTATCATCCGTATCACTACCTAACACATTGGCAATCCTATCTGTGTCGTTCCCTGCGGGGCACGAGTACCCTTGAGTCGTTAAAGAATTTATTAACATTCCATTGCCATTTTCATTTTTCATATATCCCCCTTGAAAAGAGTCATTTATGTTTGTAGAGAGCTGTGTACAAATATATGTCGACCCAGGGCTCCCTGGACTACCATCTCCAAATCCAAACAAATATACCTGAATAAAAAAGAGAGCGACAGATACTGGGCTCGTTGGAATACCTACAACACCAAATGGGTCTCCATATCTTAGAAAACCGTATATTCCTGACGCCGCAGGTGATAAATTTTCACCCGTCGCAAAACCAGTACCACGCGGTTTAGCAAATTTAGTCGGTGTAAATCCACTTGGGCAATTACATTGACCTGTGAGCGGATTTGGTGTCGTACACTGACTTGGGTTGGTATCTGTTCTCTCTCTATAGCCTCCAGCGACCTTATAATTTTTACAAGCCTCTACGCTTAACCCAGCGGCTTTTCGAAGCGCACTTACTCCATCAGTAACGGTGACAGATCCATCACAATTCATATCCGCCTTATGGACAGTATCGAGATCAATCGGAATTGTAGAACATATGTTGCTGCCCGTGTTTAGCCCTGAAGCACATCTGAGAATAGCCACCCCATCAGTAACTGTTACTGTACCCGTATCATCCATATCTCCCTTTACTGGCGTAAAGTCAGGCTCTGTAGATTTAGAGATCGCCTGATTTATCTGAATATCAGACGGGTGTATTTGGAGATAATTTCCCCGAATCCATCCATCGATTGCGCTCGTATCAGGCAGCCCAGAAACTATATTTGAAGTAAAATCCACTCGCCACAGCTTGTCACTTCCAAGAATATTATTTCCGGATAAATCTTTTAGATACGATCCAGCGTTCACTGGTCCATCAATAACTGTCCCTAGCTCGAAGATCGCTTGCTTTGTTGCGCTCGCAAGCGCTCCAGTATTTAAGTTCAACTTAATAAGCTGGCTGGCAGTGGTTATGACCGCACTCCCCAACGGAAATGCTCTAAACGGATCGACATTAATGATTTTCAAATCATCAATCCGCGCATCAAACGGCCCTTGTTGTACAACATCAAAATCATCATACCCCACTATCACCTCTGCTATCTTCTTGCCCCGTAATCTGCCAAGGTTGGTTTTTATGTTAGTTAGGGCGTTTAAAGGACAACAAGTAGTAAAGCTTGCGTGTTTCTTTTGAAATGCGGGATGCATTAAAATCGCGTCTTCTGCATAAATATCTTGATCACGAAGGTGTCCAAAATATGTGCCATCGGCATTTACAATCTTGAGATCTACCCCCACATTTTGTCCAAAAGTATTTTGGGGAGCTATTTTGTATTCAAGAACAGTATTTTCAGAAATAAGAATATTTACATCTGCAATTTTGTAATAAGAATAGGAGTTACTCGTATTGCTTGTATCATTGCCTGCAAACTTAAATGCATAATTACCCACTCTCGGTCCCACAGCATTACTTCTATCAAAATACCCCATATTTACATTACTTTTAGCAAAAGCGGGAGTTGGAGTAATAATACTATTCTCAAATGTCTGCTTGTAGAGCTCTACCGTTGCACCACGAGAGCGAGAAAAATCTAAAACAAGAGTCCCAGTCATCACGCCAAGCGAGACTAGTAAGAGTGAAAAAACCCCTACAAATACTGAAAGAGGTTGAGTATGAAAATGATGCCTTGGCATAAAAAATTATAGGTTAATAATAACCTTTCTATTATACCTCCACTCCATCATTTTCCTTGTGTATAATGATTTTCTATAAAATGCGGTATACTGTTAAAAAATGACTCCATCACTTTACGCACTCGGAAGTGTCATCTTCGTGAGCTTGATCTCACTTTTAGGACTCTTCACTCTATCAATAAAAGAACGTCGGTTGAGATCTATTCTCTTCTCTCTTGTCGCGCTCGCGATTGGCTCTTTACTCGGAGACGCATTTGTACACCTTATACCAGAATCATTCGCTATGCATGAAAATGACCTCACTGTGTCAGCGATGATTATAGCTGGTATTCTATTTTTCTTTATTGTCGAAAAACTACTTAATTGGCATCATCATCATTCTGATGAAGATAATGTCCCACAAAATACAATTATGCCCATAGGAAAACTAATACTAGTATCTGACGGACTTCATAATTTTGTTGATGGAATAATTATAGGAGTAAGTTATCTCGCGGGTGTTCATGTCGGCATCGCAACTACACTCGCAATAATTCTTCACGAAATCCCTCAAGAAATTGGTGACTTCGCAATCTTGCTCCACGCAGGATATAGTCGAAATCGTGCGCTTTTAATGAATCTTTTTTCTGCTCTTTTTGCTCTACTCGGTACCATTATTGTGCTTGCACTCGGAGATATGACCGAACGCATTGTTGCGTGGATATTGCCGTTTGCAGCAGGATCGCTACTTTACATTGCGATGTCAGATCTTGTGCCTGAACTTCATAAAAGACGCAAATTACGCCAAACTACAATTGAAATCATTTGGATAAGCATCGGCATACTAGCAATGTTTACACTTCGCGTCTTAGAATAAATTTTTACTGACTATTCTTTTGTTTTTGCTCAACTTGTAGCTTAACTTGCTCTGCATTTTTTTTAACCTCTACACCCTGCTGTATAGTTGATTGTTTTTGTTTTAAAGAATTTGTATAAAAGCCCCCACCAAAAACAAGAAGTGCAATAATTGCGACTGTGATCAATAACCCAAGAAGCCCAAAGCCGCTATTTCTCATTATTTTTTAAAAAAAATTAATCTCCCATCAAAATACGCACTGCAGCGCGCGTAGTATCTGAATGCGTTCCACCCTTTACGTGTTTGCGATTATCATCGATTGATATTTTTTTTGAATCATTTTGAAGTTCGATATGCCCGCCTTCGACATACGCTTTTTTATTTCCTGAATGGTCATAAATATCATTCCCAGCAACATGGCCTAATTTCTTGCCACTCTTGTCATAAACACGACCGCCATCAAGCCAACCTACCTTTTGACCATCGCGGTAAATATCGTTGTCTACTAACTTAATCATATACTTATTATAAAGATCTGAGCACAATAAGTGCAAGGATCTATTTAATGGTAAAGAGGTTGTTACTTAAATCAAAATCACAACGCCTCAGTCTATCGGTTGGACTGCAATTTTCACCCGCCCATAGTAGTATTTGATATTTGCCTGTGGCCAGCGAATCAGAAACGCGGTATACAAAGCTTCCTTCATTAGTCGCTGCTGGGAAAACGGCAGGCGAAAACATCTCAAAGCCAGTCACAATACCTGCCGATGTGTACGGATTAGTAACTACGCGTGATGTTTTAAAAATTACTGCGGTTATTCTTGTTTTTTCTGAAAATTCACTTGTCCACCTAACATTGTATTGCTTGCTTCTCTCCCACACCTCTCCTCCATTTGGAGAAATCAGGCGCAATTTTTGTTTTGGAGTACTTACCACTGTCGTTGGCTTACTACTCAAAGTTGAAGTTGCATTAATTTCGTTTTTATTTGAATTTTCTTTTGCCGAACCTCGAGGAGATTTTTCTGAGTTCAACTTCCAAAAAGAGTACCCTCCTCCAACAACAAGTGCGACGATGCCTAAAATCGCTATCAATTCTAGCACTCCAAACTTCCGCGTACTCATACATAGAGTATCGCATATATACTGTAAAATTACGCCGATGTCTTGACTAAAATCGATTTATGGTTTAATATCATTTTCAGAATGTCCTAGGACACTCGCTCCTCATACTAACGCGAACCTGTTAAAAACAGGGTTCCCAAAAAAAAGGAGTGGCAATGAAAAACGGGTTAAGATCTTTCTTTGCTTTTTTGCTAGTGCTGCTGGCTCAAGGTGCCTCGGCTCAAGTGCAGCCAATCACTCTCGACTTGCCGCCGTGCGACACCGTCTTGATGAACAGTAGCGGCGATCACGCCAACAACTGTCTCGAAAACAACGGCGCTGGCGGGTGCAACGGCATCGTCGGTGATATAACCAACTTCGGTCCAATCCCCAGTGGTCAGCCCATCTGCGGAGACCACCGAATCCCCGCATGTGATCGCGTGACGAAAATCACCGAAGGCAATTTCATGCAATTCGCATGCACAACGATTCCCGTAATTTTGACTCTCGACGGCGTCGACACGCCCGTAGCGCCCGGTGTTGGATTCCCAACATTCTGGCGTACCGCTGAGTCATGCACTGAAGTGCAACAGGGCGAACGCTGCGAAGAAAGAGGCTGTGACTGGAACATCCCAAACAAAAACCCATATGACGAGGATGGTTGTAAGCCTGCAATCGCGCATCATGATCCGCTTTGCAACTGCAATCCAGTCGAAGTTTGTACCGATCAAGTCGACAATGACGGTGACAACCTCATCGACTGCTTTGATACGGAAGATTGCGCCTGTGATCCCCCGTTCGAAGATCCGACCAAGATCGACTTCAACGCTGGCGCCGGCGAGCTCGACCTACTGAAAGCAAGTGGGTTTTCACCCCTTCCTGCGAGCTTCGATCACGCGCTCGAAAAATTCTGCA
>CAYIZO010000002.1:2912-14464 GCA_964368005.1 uncultured Candidatus Saccharibacteria bacterium | reverse complement strand
CGCAAAAACATTTACTGGATTTTATAATTTTGTTGCTTCGCCTGAAGTTCTCCCAATAACAGATTTTGTAAATCAGTGGGGGCTTACATTGCTGGGAGTTTCTTTGATTCTGGGCATAGGAGTTCGGTTAAGCTCTGTGTTGGGAGCAGTATTGATGATGCTTTACTATTTCCCGATTCTTGATTTTCCTTATCCAAATCCACATTCATATATAGTTGATGAGCACATCGTTTATGCTATAGCGCTTTTAGTACTCAACGGCTTTCGTGCTGGTCGAGTTTGGGGGCTTGCAAATTGGTGTTCGCGGCTGCCGATATGCGCCCGTTTTCCGGTATTAGGGAGAGTACTTAATTAACTTTTTTCTTGTTTCTGTCTACGCTTTGCTTCAAGAGCAGATAATGCTTGAGAGGCAGCGCGAGTATATAGTTCGGCGTTGGTATTAAATCCACCATGCCCGCCTTTCACTGAGTAAAAACCATCAACAACTTTTTCAAATGCCTTTTGGGTCGCGTCTTCATCGGTCCCGTCAGAGCTCAGTTGTGCTTTTGCTATTTCAATTTGACCAGAAATGTTGGCTTGAACATCTTTCATTGGGAAGACTTTATCGTCTACCCCATGAATTACGGAGATTCCAATACCTTCACTTTTTATTTTTGTAAGAAGGTGCGCAACTTCAGTTTGTGCCATATCTCTAATTTCTTTTACGCTGGCTTTAGGATCTCCCAAAATCCATTTCATAAAGTTTTTTGTTCCCCATACGACTTGCTCTTTATTCATTTCTGAAACTTCACCGGCTTTGATGCGTTCATTAAAAATTTTACCTTCTGCCATGCCTGCCATAATAAATCGCAAACTCAATTTTGCGGAGTTCATTGAGTCAACGAGACCGACCGGATCAACTAACACCACATCAGAAAATTTTTCAGGATGTAGATAGGCCGCCATTAATGCGACAAGGCCACCTCGCGATTCACCAATAATACTGACTTTATCGGTGCCTTTTTGTTCTAAGACTGGGGCTATTGCAGCGACTTGCCGAAGAAGTGTATCTGAAAATTCTTCTGCTCGCTCGTCAGTGGTCTGGCTTTCTACGCCGTGTGGGCTTTTTATTATTATGGTTCTACGACCCTCTTTGACGAGTTCAGCTATATTAGCTTTACGGCCTTCCGGCGACCCGTCGCCGTATCCGGAAATGAATAAAGTTGGGTTTTCATGTTTTAATTCTGGGGGAGAAATATCCAACACTTCAACTTCACCACCATGTATTTCCACGATCTGGCGTTTTTTGAATTCTTCTTCGAAATATTGCTCTTCTGCAGAGGATAGTATGCCGGCGTCTAAAGGTATTCGTTCCATGTAGTATTAGTATATGATAACAATATATTATTTCAATACATCCCACATTCCGGGGTCTTGGCCTCCGTCGAATTTAAAAACGGCAATACCTCGTACGCCTAAGCGACGCGCGAGCGCTACTTTGTCGGCGATGGCTTGCTTGTCACTCCATGACAGATAATAAATAGTTTCAGCAGTATTTATTTGCGCCCCAGAGTTTTGTGCGACGGCGTTTGTAGGAGCGGCTTGCTGGGTTTGAGTCGAGTCAGATCCAACGGGAGCGAGAGCTGCGAGCGCGGTTGGGCTATACATAAAACCAATTTCGTTTGCGCTCGTTCGATTAGGAATAATGCCAAGTTTTGAAGCAATATCAGTAGCATATCGTGGATTAAATGGCCAAAGAACTTTATATTCAAAGCCTGAGCCTGCAAGCGGCGTTACCTTATATTCATATCCATAGGTAGGTACGCCGATTATTATTTTATTTTTTGAGATTTTTTCAGCGGCCAATGTGACCAATGCTTCGACCCACGCAGGGTCGGCTACCGGTGCGTAGGGGGCTGGGCGGATGCCATTAAGTTTGATGTCTATTGTACCTTGGTCGTATGCCATTATTTCTACACGGTCGCAATATTTATTTATCGCGGTATAGTCGTTTGCATAATCCATAGCATCGGGCGGAATTTTTGCGCCGGGGCTAAATCGATGAGAGAGTGGCATCCGTGCTTCAATAGTACAGTAGACCCATTTTTTCCCCATCCGTTGGTAGAGTCCTTTGAGAAATGTTGAAAAATAATTTACCGTTTCAAATTTTTTTGCTTCAAAATCTATATCGATGCCATCAAAATTATTTTCCATTACAACTTTTGCTATTTCATCTTCGAGAGCGATGCGAGTCGTAGTGTTGCTTAGTATTCGGTGGATGGAATCACCATTGCCCCACATTACGGTTGGGATGACGCGGACTTTATTTTTTTTCGCCTCGGCAATAAATGATGTCCACGGCTCTTCTGTAAGGCGCGCAGTGTCGGCAAGTGTTCCGTCATTTTTCATCGTGTAACCAAATGGCATCACGCTGGTAAGTTGTGAGAGGTGAGGAATAACATCTTTTGTGCCAGTCGCAGTGCGCCAATAGGGGATCCATCCTGAAAACTCAAGTGTTTTTAAAGTGCCACCAGAAAAAGATCCTGTGCCCGCAAGAGCGGTTTGCGTTCTTGGCCCGTAGACTCCATAACCTGTTGTTCCCGAACAAATAATGTTCTGGTCGCATTGGAATTTTTTTATAGCAGTTTGGGTAAGCGGTCCGAAATATCCGGTTGCTTTTCCTGGGGCGAGATATCCCTTAGTGATGAGTGTATTTTGTAGAGTATTAACATCGCTACCCGAAAGTCCTAGCGAGAGAGAGCGAGCGGCATAAGCATTTGGCGCTAGGCAGGAGAGTATAAAAAATAGAATTAAAGTGTCTATAATGTTTTTTCTCATAGGAGTATAGTAGCAAATGCTCATAGCTTTTTGCTATACTTAAACTATGAATCTTGCTACATTGTTTGTTCGCGGTGAAGGGGAGTTTATAGTAAAAATAATTCTCTGCTTGATTGTTGGTATAGCGATAGGAGCCGAGCGTGAGTCTAGAAAAAAAGATGCGGGTATTAGTACACATTCACTCGTAATTTTAGGATCAATGTTGTTTACATTTTTATCAATGCAGGTTGATCCAGCTTCTACATCTAGAATTGCAGCACAAATTGTTTCTGGGATAGGGTTTTTGGGCGCCGGACTCATACTTAAAGAGGGTACCAGTGTTAAAAATCTTACTACCGCTACAAGTATTTGGTTTGCAGGATCGATTGGTATGGCGATTGGATTTGGTTTTTACTTTGTAGCAGTTATTGCGGCGTTTGCGGCGATATTCGTGCCTCGGATTCCTCATGTCGATATACTTCATTCAGATGCTTAAAATAAAAAGCGCGTAAAATATGAAAGAGGGTTCGCCGAAAATACGATGTGTGTTGCATGGTAGTTTTCGTAAGCACTTTGTATTGATTCAAGAAGTGTATGATATTTTTACAAAAGCGAGCATTGAAGTAATCGCGCCAAAAAAATCAGAGCTGGGTTCTGCTAAAGATGGGTTTGTGTTTTTTGAGGGAGAAGAAAATCAAGACCCACGACTTACAGAGTTGCTTTATCTTCATAGGTTAAAAGAAATAGGCAAAAATGGGTTTAGCTATTTTGTAAATCCAGAAGGGTATATTGGGAAAAGCACATCATACGAGTTAGGCATCGCGCAACTCTCAAACACTCGTTGTTTTTTTTATAACGCTCTTAATGATCATCCAGCATATATTCACAAAAATGCTATTTGGAATCCAGCAGATTTGGCAGAATATATTTTTGAAAAAGGATTACTTCCAACCCCACAAGTTAAAAGAGATGAAAGAGTTTTACATAAGCTTTGGGAGGATTTAATGGTGCCTGGGTCGGTGGTGGCAGCAGGTGCAATCATTGAACATGCTCTTACGAAAGAAATACTTCTTGTAAAAACTCATAAATGGGGTGATAGATATTCTGTTGTTGGCGGAAAGGTAAAAAGAAATGAGCGGTTGGATCAAACTTTACTTCGTGAAGTGAAAGAGGAGACGGGGTTATTGGGTAAGGTTGGGCGACATATTAGTACTTTCGATCAGATAAAAAATTCAGGATATTATCAGGCTGGGATGCAGCATATTTTCGTTGATAACGTTGTGTTGGTTGAAAGTAAAAAAGTGCAATTAAACGAAGAGGCTCAAGAATATATTTGGATTGGCGCACATGAAGCACTCAAGTACTTAGACGTTGAACCAAACGCTCGTCACACTATTAATTTGTATGCGGAGAGGGTGGGTAAAAAGGACTGATTTTTACTTGACTTTACGCAGTTAAAGTGTTATATTTTTTCTACCCTAAATTAATGGGTTTAATACCGAACTTTGACAACAAAGACAGCAAAAAATAGCAATTTACTTTCACGCGTTAGTGATAAAACACCCAGAAGGGAGGTGTAGGTATCAATGCTTATTCAAAACGGTTCTCGGCAATACTTTGTTGGCGATCTCGTAGCAGAGACTGCTGCGTATCGCCTGTATCTTTGTTCAGCAAAGAATGGCGGTTGTGAGTATCTTCTACAAGTTGCAGTTGATCTGACTGCTAACGGAGCGCTTGATCGTGCAGCGTATTTTCTTCGGATGCTTTCTAGAGAAGCAGAAGATTTGGAGCAAGAGTATGCGAAGGTGAAAACGAAACCCGAGAAGATGCTGAACTATCAGTATTCGTTTCCGGATGTAGTTGATAGCTTTGTGTCTCAGGACCAAGGTGGTCGTCGCATCAACATTCTTCGCTTTCATAGCGTCGATGATGTTCGGCAAATGGTGCCTTTGTACAACATCGTGCATCGTGATTTTCGACGCGTCGACATACGAACAAGCATTTGGATCATGGGGAAGCTTCTCAAGATCATCGCGTTTGTGCACGATTCAGGCATTTCCATGGGAGAAGCAATCAGGTCAGGTAATATTCTCATCGAGCCGAGTAAACACTACGTTGTTTTTTTCAATTGGGAGGATGTTCAAAAGAATTGTGACGTAGTGTCGACTTCACTTGTTCGCGAGGATATCAAAAATGCCGCAGAGTGTGTGATTGAGACTCTGGGAGGTACATCGGAAGGAGGTGTGCTAGAAGACGGAAGTCGGGAGTCCGGGCCCTACATAGAGCGATTAGTCTCGCTTGCTCGTAGGGGAGATCGAGACGCGGGTACGGCACACAGAGAGTTTTATTCTCTGGTGGATTCGCTGTGGCCGCGTGGTTTTTACCCATTCACATCGCTGCCACTTCGGTAGCAAAAGGAGGAAACGATGGGAGGCAATACATTCTCGCACGATGCATTCAAAAAAGCTCGTGCGCAACACACGCAAGACGGCGCAAGCGCAACGGCGAGAGGCGAGGAGACGGTTTGCCGGACTGGTAAACTCGATCCACTCGTCGATCCCGCTGAATACGGCGTCATTCGCCCGTCGCGCATTAGGCTCAAGGAGCGCCCCGATGGTAGTTTCGTTGTGGAGGTCGGCACTTCTGTGCCGACCGAGTATCGAGTTGATACGACGGGGAGCATGGGCGACAATGTCGATCGTGCTCTCGCCGCCTTGCCGCAACTTTGCGATTTGGTAGCTGAGATGCTGCCGGGTCGAGATCCGTTCTATTGCGCTTCAATTTTCGGTGATCTCATGGATCGCCAAGGCAGGGGGTTTCCCTTGTGCCGTGGGCAGTTCGAATGCGAGGCCGGAAAGATGGTCAATCAGCTCACGCTGATGCATCCGGAGCGCGACGGCTGTGGTAACGGTGGCGAGGACCCTCACTACGGGTTCTTCGCGAGCGCTTATCTGACGAATTCATATTTTCGCCGGATCGGCTTGAAGTCGTACGATTTCACCATCAGCGATGAGCCAGTGCACGAAGGTCTGAGCGATCGACAACTCGTTCGGATTTTTGGCGATGAGGTGTTCGAAAAAGTGCGAGCGAACGGGCATGAGCTCGACCGGCATCATTTGCCGGATAATCGAGAGCTCGTTCAGTATCTGTTGACGCAGGCGCACGCTTTCGGCCTTCTCGTGGAGGGTCGACGATCGTCTCTGCGGGCAGGATGGGAAGACATGTTCGGTAAGGAGCACGTCATCATGTTGCCGCGCATAGAGCTCGTCCCACATGTCATGGCGACGATCATCGGGTTGACTGAAGGGGCGATCGACTTGCAGTCTGCAGTCGATTTTCTCACCGGGCGGGAGATTGGCAAGGGTGAGGCGCATCAGGTCGTCGATGCCGTTGCACACATTCCGCTGGGAGCGCAACAAACGCTTCCTAACTTCGCACGTATGCCAAAGAAAGGAGATGTGTTCGCTACGAAGACGGATCTCTGGCCTGTGGATGTTTCAGATTCCGCTCCCAAGGCTGACGAGGGCGGCGAGCCCTCTGGCGGCTGGCTGTAGGAGATAGAGAGGGGGTCGCGAGACCCCCTCTCACTCCACAAAAAAAGAAAGGACGTGACAGATGAAGAGTGCAAAAAAACTTTATACTGTCACGGACTTGGGTCCGGGTGACGGTGGTAAAGGCGGAGTTGTTCACAAAATTAGTAGCATGATGCATGCGCACACTGTTCTTAAAGTAGGTGGCGCGCAAGGCAGTCACGGGGTGGTTACATCTCGCGGTGAACGCTTCGCATTTAGCCAATTTGGTTGCGGTACATTTGAGGGCGCAAGAACTCATTTGACTCCGCGTTTCATCGCTTCGCCGGAGGGGTTGCTAAATGAGGCCGATGCTTTGTATTACGAGTGTGGCATTCGTGACGTTGTCGATATGTTGACCATAGACGAGAACGTTACATGTGCGACTCCGTATCACGGTATTGCATCGCGCATCAAAGAATTATCTCGCAAAGGTAATCCGCGAGGCACAATTGGTACAGGAGTGGGAGAAGCGTTTCGATATTCGGAGCGTTATCCTGATCTGACTATTCGTGCACGCGATCTTTTAGGTTTTCGTTTGCGTGGGTTAATCTCAGCGACTCGTGATCAGATCCGCATGGATTTAGCGGAAGCCATTCGATGTGGTTTTCTACCTGATGACAAAGCTCGTGCAGAAGAAGATATTCGCTTGCTCGATGATGCTGATTTTTTTGAGAGTGTCGTGACGCGATTTCAAGAAGTAGCACGACGCTTTCAAATAGTTGATCATGACTACTTGCGGCGAAAGATTTTGAGTCGCGATGGCGTGGTCGTGGTTGAGAGTTCTCATGGTGTTCTTACTGATTGTTATCAGGGGTTTTACCCACATACCAGTGCGATTCGAACATTGCCGCGTTTTACACATGTGATGCTCGATGAGATTGGTTATGATGGTGAAGTTAAGAACATCGCAGTTTCGAGAGCGTATCAGATTCGTCATGGAGCAGGGCCAATGCCAACAACTGACCCAACAATGAGCGAAAGTTTATTGCCAGGTAGTAGCAAAGGAGAGAACCGATATCAGGGTAAGGTGCGAACTGGTCCGCTTGATCTGGTGTTGCTTCGCTACGCTATTTCAGTTTGTGGAGGTCCAAAAACATTTAATGGCTTGGCTATCACGTGGTTCGACCAGCCTCAGGCTAACGGAGCATGGCAGGTGTGTGGTAAATACCGTGGAGCTGAAGACTTAAAGTACTTCACATCCGCGGGTGAGCTTCGTGTTCGGTATGGTGATGATGCACATCAACTTGTGTATCAAGAAAATCTTGGGCGGGCACTTCAAAGGTGTGTGCCCGAGATTAGTAGTCACCGGATTTTGCCGAGCATGAATCAAAAGCAATTTTATGATTTGTGTACTGATGTTCTTCGAGGGAGTCTCGGAGTTGATGTGCGAATGGTTTCGTTTGGTCCAACCGAGCGAGACAAAGTTTGTAGTTAACCCGCCAACACAACGTCTGAAAGGAGACGAACAATGACTGATGTCGAAGGTAGTGTCCCAGAGTCTGGGGAGACCGCAGTGCCGGCAGATCCGGTTGCTGCAAAGCTCAAGAGTCTTGGTCTCGACGATTCTCAAATCGTCAAGGTCAAGGAAGACCTCGGGGTCGAGACGGAAGGCGATCTCGCGAGTGTCACGGAAGATGATCTTGTCACGCTCGGCGTGAAGAAGATTCAGGCACGGCGAATTGTGGCGGCTCTCAAGCCGGCCACGACCACTGCTTCGGCTGACGCTGCTGCTGCGAGTGCAGTTGCAGTTTCGTTCGATGCAGTTTTGCCTTCGGTGCCCACGGATGCTTCCTGGTTGGAAGCGCTTCGCACCGGCGGTGTTCTCAAGGTGGATCAGTCCACCGTCATTTCCGCGATTCGAGCGGCTCTCGCACATCGCGTTGGTCTCTTCGGAATCCCGGAGAAGCTCGTCATTCTCATGGAGCGCTTTGCTGATGAGAACGACGAACAGGTCGACGCGGAGTTTTTCAAGCTTCGCAGGCAGATGACTCGGCGTAGCTACGCCGATCTTTTCGAGGCCATCGAAGGTCTCGACGGGACATATGTGACCGAGGGGCGTAAGAATCAGCTCTTCGGGCGCATCGACGAGCATCTGTGGCCGGCTATCATCAGCTTCTACGATCAACTGCGTTCGTGGCAGGATGCGTGGATGCAGGGCGCGGCAAATCCCATGCTCATGATGTCGGCGATGCTCGCAAGTACCGGTGGTGGTATGGCGTTGCCTCCGGGCATGATGCAGCCTCCGGACACGGGTGTTCTCCGCGATCATGCGGATGCCGTGGCAGACGCAGTGAACAAAGTGTTCTCGGGAACGGGCGTGCAGATTGCGGCGGCGCTCGCCTATGACGCCACCAAGATCAAGGATACGCTCGAGAATCCGCGACTGCCTGCGCTCACGGGGGCGGCGAATCGAGACCAGATGCTCAAGCAGTTGGGCGTCGCAGTCTCGGCGACGTATCCGCGCATGGAGACGAATCTCACGAGGTTCGTCTTGGCTGTGATGCGAGTGAAGGATCAGCCTGCGGGGAATGAGGAGCTTCAGTACTTCAGCGCGCTCGTCATGCTCGGCACTCAGATCCAGTGGGATCAGCTGGGAGGCTCGTCGCGTATGGGCAATGGAGGTCGTCTCTCCGGGATCGGAGGTACGCGGCCTTCTGGTGGCAAGCTGTAGTAGTTCTTTTCAAAGACCTCACGAAGGGTTGCAAGAGCCGAATAACCAACCAATGGTTATTCGGCTCTTTTTTATTTTTTCAAATCTATTTTTGGCAGGAAGACGCGACTTGCAAATAATTTCATTGCAGTCATGCGATATCCCGAATCCCAAAAAGTACTTTCGCCATCGATAGTATGGGCATGTTTAGTATTAATGCCTCCACGCGGAGGAAAGAATTTTTCATATCCTTTATGCATAAGACGATATTGCAATGTATCTCGCTCTAGTTCTTCAAGATAAATTCCACGCGCTTCGCGTTCGTAAAGCGTTTCTGTGGTTTCGTAAAAATAGGGGACCAGAAGTTTTTCTCGCAATTCATGGATTGCATTTTTGTCGCCTTTCCAAGCAGCACCAAAAAGTACATGAGTCCATGATTTTTCGCCAAGCGCCATATCATGATTTTCAAAGTTGCGCACGCCGAGACCATCTTTTGTTTTTTCAAGCCAAAACTCTTTAATATCTCCCCGTATATTTTTGTTGATAAAAGCGGTGTTGAGTTTTTGTTGTATTTTTTCTCTGTACTCAAACGGTGTATCAGGTTTTATCATAACGCCGATATCAGTATCAGCGTCTTGAGAGCCGTATCCTTTGAGACGAGACCCGTAGATGAGAAATGTGGGGTATATATGCTGCATGAGTTCGGCGTCAGCTTTCATCGCAGTGAATACTTCCTCAACATCGAGCATTTCTTTTTCCATAAGCTTTAAATTTTCGGAAGATGGCCCACTCAGGGCAGGCATAGTCAATCCGAGTGTAAGCAACTGTTTATTAGTAACAATGCCAAGCCCATGAAGATGGTAGAATAGTTCCGATAGAGAGTCGCGAACTTCTGGAAGGTCTCTTTGCCAAAGTAATAGGATGGTGTTTTCATGTTGAGAATAAAGGGTTTTTGCGCTTTCAAAGTCATTTTGTGCCGCTTGTTCAATTGCTTTTTTAGTACCCTCAACTAGCGCTTGTTGGCTTGCGACATCTGATTCAGGCGAAGTAAATTCGGAAATAGTTGTAACAGAAAGAGTATTATTTAAAATTGTAGCAGCAATTTTATCGCCAGCAGTTCTAATTGCATATTTTTTTGCCTTTTCTTTGAGCCATTCGTCTCGTCTTTTTGAGGCTCCATCATTTTTTTTCTTATCAATAGCGGTGAGTTGGTCACGGAGTTCAGATTGAAAAACTTCAAATACTATTGGTGTGAGTTTGTGTATTGGTTCTACGGTGTTGTTTGATGCAAGAATGGAGCCGGCAGTATTGCGGATAGCAGCGTCAGGAGAGGATTGGATGCGCGCGAGCTCGGCATTATGAATAAGATTCAAATCAGCTAAAACTGGAAGTGTTTCGGCGATGCTTTGTTTGAGAACTTCATCATCGCTTGATTCTGAAAGCAGAAGAGCATCTTCGAGATTCATAAAGCCAGACACTATAAGTTTTGGTATGAGATGTGCTGCCTTGACTACTCGTGGCAGATCGTCAGTCCGCGATTCAATTTCGAGAACATCGCCATCAAGAAAATTTGCGCGTACATCATGAGTGTGGAGTAGCGAGCTCCACGCTTTCATATATATATCTTTAAATTTTTGTGCAGAGGTTTGTAGTGGTTCGGTGCTAAATCCTTGAGCTATATTTGGTAAAAATTCAAACGGTATATAAAGCGCGGCGCGCTTGTATTCTGGATCGTTGAGAAGATTGCCCAGAGATTCATACAGGTCCGCGACTTCACCCTCTGTGATATGTTTTTCAGAGATGGCGTCTTGAAGAGACATATCGGGTCTTGGTAGCCGAGAGATAATTATATCAAGTCGATCATTAAGTTTTTTTCGAGCTTCTACCTGCTGTACAAATGATTCGTTTTGCGCAATTTCTGTAGGCCATAGTTCAGTTATTTTCTCAGTATCTAAAAGCAGCTCTACCGCAGGAGGAGTTAGATCTATTACTTCTGCAGACTCGCGGTTATGATCGATTTTTTCGAAATCCATAGTGAGTATTATAAACTATCTAGTATAGGATAAAAGCTACGATATAAGTTGGCATGATTTTTTGATAAAGTGAGTATAGTTAAAATTTCATTATGATTAGGTCAAAAAAACAGTTTATAACGATAGACCAGTATATAAAGATTTTTCCAAAAGATGTTGGCGGTATGTTACAGGCTTTTAGAAAGACTGTAAAAGCGGCGGCACCGCGAGCGGAGGAAGCGATAAGATATCAAATTCCCACTTTTAAATTAAATGGGAATCTTGTTCATTTTGCTGCGTTTAAAAATCATATCGGTTTTTATCCAGGAGCAAAAGCGATTGTTGTTTTCAAAAAAGAATTGGCGCAATATAAAACCGCGAAAGGCTCAATCCAGTTTCCGATTGATGGTCATTTGCCAATAGCCTTGATACGCAAAATAGTAAGGTATAGAGTGAAAGAAAGCTCAGGGGAGGAGTGTAGTAGGGGGCATAAATTTTATAAAACCAAGGATCTTCCGGTGT
>CAYIZO010000002.1:0-2902 GCA_964368005.1 uncultured Candidatus Saccharibacteria bacterium | reverse complement strand
AAAATGTTGGCTGGGATATTATAAAAAATAGCATTATTAAATAAAATTATGAGTTTTACATCAACAAAGGCTTTGGCAGTAGGGGTTGTAGGTATAGCAGTAATCGGGTTTTCAGCCGCTTTTTTAAGCGGCGTTTTTGATACTCAATTTACTGATGGGGGCGTCGATGTTCGCAATACGGCGTGCGAAGATTTAACATCTGCTCGACGAGCGATTGCCGACGAGTTGAGTACACGAAAACAGTCGGCGCAAGCGACTCTCGTATCTGAGCGTGACACTATCAGCGATGCATATTGGGCTAAAAATCAAACACTCGAAGCGGAGTATCACGCTTGCATATCACGTGCACTAACTGCCGACCCATGCAAAGAGCCATTTGATGAAGTGGGTAGGCTGTACGAAGAAATTATGGCTGATTTTAAAGCCGATAAGGGCTTCAATGAGGCGAAATTTAACGAGCGTGAAAGCGCAAAGAAAAAATATAACGATTGTGTTGAAATGGCGCGTAAGCCTGAATTTTACAAAGACAAAGAGGCTAAATGTGATGTGGATCTTGCCGCCAGTCGCGGGGCAAATTTGCAGGAGCGCACGGTAAAAGAAGCGGAAGCTCAAAAGCGACATGACGAAGCGATTGCTATCGCAGAAAGTGCTTACGCCCAAAAAAGCGCGATTCTTGATGCAATAGAAAAAAAGTGTAATGAACCGGGTGGTAAGACAAATGTGAGTGTTGGAGGACTGACAACTGCGGGAAGCGGCGCGCAGGTTCAACCAAATAGCTCAGCGTGTACTGGAGTATTCCCCGGCAATGATCCAGCGCTCCTGCGGCAAATTTCTAACCTTGAGAGTCAACTCCAAAAAGCAAAAGCGGCTGGGAAAATGGGTGGGTTTATGGGTGCCAACCAGCTACAGTCAGCCATTGACCAGCTCAAGCAAGAGCTCGCCGAGTCACCAAGAACATGCAAAGTAGATAGCGATTGTGGTAATCCAGAGCCCGTGTGTTGCAGCGGCACACAAGTGGGTCGTGTGTATTGCGATGCTGGTGTGTGTGCATCTGAAAAGACGGATTGCGTTGATCCAGAAATATGTGCCGGTAAGCCCGCGATGTGTGTGGGAGCGGCGACAGGAGCTAGACAGCAAGATGGAATAAGTATTAGTCGCACTATTCCAGAGGTGGGATCCTGCTCGCAAAATTTACAAGATTTAAATCTTCAGCAATCATCGCCGGATTCAGTTAAATTTTCTATTGTAGGAAATATCCCCGGGTGGTTGCATATTAGTAAATCAAGTGGTGCACTGCCTGCAACGGTAAGCGTTACATATTCTTGTAATGCCGTTCAAAAGTTCGGCCCGGGAACATATACAGTAAATGGAAGCGTAACAATTTATAACGCCGCAAATGAGTTAATCAATACCATTCCGCTAAATGTTTCAATCACTGTGACACCGGTTGAGCGGGTAGTAGAAGTTATTGAATACAATGGTAAGTATCTGCCGACAAGTCAACTTATTATTGAAGATGAAGTTGGATGTGGCGCTGAACATTGGCATGCAGCAAGTGGTGTAGTCACTGCTACCGACGGTACTAAAGTTTCTGACCCAGGCCCACAATGTGGTTATGGCAAAGTGAGAGATCTGCCAGCAAAAAAAGTTTCCGTTTCAGGTAAAAGTAGCGGAGAAGTGCGCGGACTCGAATTTCTCAAGAATCGCTAGTAAAAAATAATAATAGGATGGAATATCGTGATGCAAAAAAAAGATTAGAAGCAGCATATGCGCTGTTTGCTGACCCAGATATTTCGGTAGAAAAGTTGAACTCTATTCGTGCTTTGGTAAAAGGCGTGCACTCTGGCATCGATGAAAAACTCGAACAATGCAATGATGCTTTTTCTCGCATAGAAAAATTACAAGAAGGTGAGTTGGTAGAGCTTTCTGCGGAGCATTTACCAGAAAAGACAGAAGAAGAAAAAAAACGCAAAAAAGTATTGTTATTGTTTATAAAATACTGGAAAGATTTAAAGGGCGAAGTAGAGCGAGTGCGTCAAGAATTTAATGCCCAAAGTAGTGAGCACAATATTCCTCAGCAAAAATCTCTTGGAAAGAAAATTTTTAGCAAAATAAAAGGGCCATTTGGAATTATTACAATCGCTGCAATCGGGATTGCAGCGACACTGCAGGCGACGTCTGTACAGATAACAATTAAAAATAACGGCTGTGGCACAATAATTCCTCCAGCGTCATTGCCAATCCCGCTCCCAGGGATTTCGCTGCCGAAGGATCCAATTCCAAACAATGGCTCAGGGGTTTTAGTTTTTCCTGCGCTGACGGTTTCAATTGATGGTACAAAATCAGGGATTTTAACTCTTGGCGCATTTAAATATACTTCGACTTTCGAAATTCCAAACAATATTCGCGATGTAACTCTCAACGGTGAATCATTGCTAAAAAAGAATACAAAGGTGCGTCTTGGAGATCGCAAAGACCATACTCTAACTTTTGTCTGTTCCAAATAGGGTTTTTTATGCTACGGATACTCTCAGGGGTTGTTTTTTGACTTAAAAAATCATAGCAAAAAAAGGAGGCGGGTTATGAGCGCGCGCTCATATATCGCGGAAGCAATAAAGAGACTTCGTGACAAACAAGACCTTGTGCTAAATCAGGCAAGTCGCTGTATCACAGCGCTGCTTGCGGGAGAGCTCGCTGATGATGAGATCATTGAGTTTCTCGAAGCTCTTGCAGAAAAGGGAGAATCCGAAGATGAAATCGTAGGAGCGTACTTTGCGCTTAAACAAAGAGGTCTTCATATACCAAATTTTGAGAGGCCCGTTGCGGATATATGTGGAACGGGTGGAAGTGATAGAGTAAAATTCCCAAGTAAATTCAATGTATCTACTGCAGCAGCATTTGT
>CAYIZO010000001.1:9702-18221 GCA_964368005.1 uncultured Candidatus Saccharibacteria bacterium | reverse complement strand
GCGTACATGGGATCGAACCATGGACCTCGTCATTATCAGTGACGCGCTCTACCACTGAGCTATACGCCCACCAAATTAATCTACTTATTTAAAGATCAGTCATTATCAGGTCAAAAGTAATTTAGATTACTTTTGACCGCCCTACACTGAGCTATACGCCCTATAGTGAGAATTATTATAGCGAAAATTGCTAGAATTGCAATTATTCGTTTGAACTAAAAAATCCACTGAATTCCAGTGGATTTTTTAGCAAGTAAGCTTAAACAAGAGCTAGTTACTTTTTGCGAGTCGCACGATTTCTACTTTGGTGTTTTTAAGGCCAAAATGACGAGCGTGCGAGTACTCTGGGAACCAGATATCGAGGCGGTTTTCAAAGCGAGAATGCATACGGTCTTTTACTACGAAGATTTTATCGCCATAAATGTCAGGAAAGCGGACTTGCGTGCCAAATGGATAGGCGTTTGTAGCTACCATTCCCCAGTGGACGGTGGCACCTGACGCTGCAATAAATGGCGTACTGTCAGTCTCTTCCTCGCGGGAAGTATACGCAGTTACTTCTCCTGTGAATGATTTTACAATTTCAAATTTCTCTACAATTGCTTGCGGAGGAGCAGGCGGTTGAATTTCTGGCTGCACTTTATCTAACCAAGAGCTTAGAAGTGCAGAAATTATCATTATGTTCATAGGTTTTTTATGTGCGCTTTGCTTTCTAAGCTATTTATCCAATAAGCAACAAAAAATCCCCTCGATCTGGGGATGAGCTATCCTAGCATATTTCAGGGTTTCTTGCAATACTAGAGGTATGTTACGCGAAAAAGCCCTTGCCTATATACGTAAAAACAGGGCGTCAGGCTTTGAAGATTCTGAAATTCGAAAAGCGCTTGAAATTGCAGGATGGCCAAAGCGAGAGATAGACCTTGCGTTTATTGAGGCGCAGTCGCAAGCATCCTCGACTCATATTGGCGCATCGGTCACAAGGGAAGATGAGGTGGCAGGGCCAGCTGCAGGTAATACGACATTTGGGCAGGGAAATTTAGTTATTGAAAATATATGGAAGAAGAAGAAAAGTACACCGTTGGAGGTCGCACCCGTATCGCGAGGCCTTACGATTACTAGTAGGGTTAAAAAAATCTTTTTAATAATTCTTGGGGTATTATTGTTCGGGGGTGCCGTAGTTGGAGGATACTGGTATTATTCCACGGCGATAGCTCCAAATTCACTTCGCGTTTCAGCAATTAATGCACTCGGTAAAAATAAACAATTGACTTACGATATGCGGTTTACTATGCGATTGCAAAACGATAGTAAATATATGACAGAGTATAGTCAGCCGTTTATGCCGCAATTTGTCGGAGTGTTTACAGGGTTGCTTATGCCAAAGAAAAATCCTACGAACGAAATAAGAAAAATTGAAATTAATACCAAAAAATCTGCAGATTGGAATGATGAGGCAAATATCCGAGAGATTGTAACTACTTCCCTTGATGCGCCAGAATACATAGGGAGTGGCTTTAAATATGAAAGTCGTCGGTTTGGAGATTCTCAATATTTTCAGTTAGTAGAATTACCTGCGACGTTGCCAACTGTGTTTGGTTTTGATTTTAGAGATGTCAGTTCTTCGACGCCTACTAATGTATGGGTGAATGTAAATAAAAAAACAATTGTCGAGGATTACACTAAATTTATTGACGATGCTAAATCAGTTGATAGTTTAGCAGAAGCGCATGCTGCGACCTTAATGGAGGTAGGAGATCAATTTATACCATCGCCAGCTGATGACGTGGCATTGTTTTCAAAAAGCCTCAGTGCTATTCGTTGGGATAAAGAGTTTTTTCAAGAAACGATAAATGGGAAATCCACGACGCGATATAAGGGAGTAGACACTGGAGAGATTTTTTTGGCTCTAGGACGTGTCACGGCTGGTATCAAGAAAGATGTTGTGATAAAAAAGTTGCGTGATACATTTGGACCTACCCAAGCAGCGGAAGTAATTATGTGGGTAGACAAGTCATCGAAAAAAATTATACAAATTTCAGCACATATATTGCCTCAAAATAACCAAAAGCAAGAGCTTATTGAACTCACGGCCCTTGTTGGGATAGATGACGAGGCTAACCATTCTGGGCTCGCAGAACCAACTAATGCTCGTTCTATTCAAGATGTTTCAGGAAGTATTAATCGTGCCTTGTATCGTGGCTTTGAGTTGAGTAGGGCTGATATGCGTGATGCTACGCGTATGTCTGATCTTGAAAAAATTCAACAAGCACTAAGTTTGTATTTTGATGTGCGTAAACGCTACCCAGATTCACTTACAACACTCGTACCTGAATACCTAGCGGTATTGCCAAAAGATCCGTTGACGCAAAAAAATTATCAGTACAAAAAAAATGGGACAAAGAATTTTACATTGGTAGCTCAGTTTGAAAACAAGAAATGAAAAAACGGATAGGTGTTTTAATGGGAGGACCGTCGAGTGAGCATGATGTCTCGCTTTTGTCGGGCGCAAATGTGATGCGTGCACTGAAAGATAAATTTGAAGTGGTGCCGATTTTTATAACAGCAAGTGGATCGTGGCTCATAGGTGACAGACAACATTGGATGAGTCCGACAGAAGCATTGTCACATATCGATGTGGCATTTAATGCGCTTCATGGTGAGTTTGGCGAAGATGGCAAGGTGCAGCAGATATTAGATCATTGTCAGATTCCGTATACAGGCTCGACAACACTTGCCTCGGCGATAGCGATGAATAAAGCGCAGTCGCAGGTTATTTTAGAAAAGGCAGGGCTGCGCTTGCCGCGCAGTACTGTATTGGGGCCCGGTAATCTTGATACGCGTGTAGCGATGACGCTTTCAAGCCCGCCATGGATTGTAAAACCGCGAAGCAGAGGGTCGTCGGTAGGCGTTTCAAAAGTAAATACGCAACCGGGGCTTGCCGCAGCATATCAAAAAGCGCTCGCAGTCGATTCTCATATTATTGTGCAGGAGTTTATTCCAGGGAGAGAAGTTACGTGTGGCGTGTTGGAAAATTTTAATGGGCAAAGTATTACAGCGCTTGCTCCCGTAGAGATTATTCCACCAGCAGGCTCAGATTTTTTTGACACCACTGTAAAATATAATGGCGCGACGCAAGAGATATGCCCTGCAGAATTTTATGGTGCAATGTGTGCGAAAATTCAAGAGACAGCAATCAAAGCGCACAAAGCTTTGGGGCTGCGACATTATTCACGAACAGATATGATTATTAAATCATCATTGGCGACCAGACGCGCGCCAGAGATTTATGTATTGGAGGTTAATTCCTTGCCTGGGCTTACAACAGAGTCACTATTTCCAAAAGCTGCGCGTCATGCGGGGCTTGAAATGCCGGAGCTTGCGGCGCACTTAGTAGATCTTGCGATTACATCAAAAATATAGTATAGTAAAAAAATGGATGATACAAAAACAACGGGGCCGCGTGATGTATTTAGCCACTTACTGGCGATAATCTTTCTTTATGTAAGTGTTTTTTCGTTTGGTTCGATAGTATTTTCGATTATTAATTTATATTTTCCTGATTTGCTGCAGAACTATGGTAATTCAGCAGCGTATGTACGCGAAGGTTTGCGTTGGCCGCTGGCAGTGCTGGTAATTGTTTTTCCACTTTATGTGTGGCTTTCGTATTATCTTGAGAGAGATGTTACAAAAAATCCTGAAAAGCGTGAACTCAAAACGCGCCGATGGCTTTTGTATTTTACTTTGTTTGCGACGACGATTGCGATTGTAATAGATCTTGTGTATCTTATTTTTGCGTTTTTAAATGGTTCGCTCACACTTCACTTTGTATTAAAAGTGCTCACGGTACTTGCAATTGCGGTAGCGATATTTATCTATTATCTTTCTATTTTACGTAAAAAAATGTCTGTGAGCACGAGCTCGAGCGTGAAGATATTTGCATGGGGTGCTGTCGGTATAGTTGCGCTTGTTATTATTTTTGGGTTCTATGTAGCCGGCTCACCAAAGGCTGAGCGTGCTCGTCGGTTTGATGCTCAGCGAATTGGCGATTTGAGCTCCATACAGAATCAGATTGTAAATTTTTGGCAGACAAAACAAAGAATGCCAATATCACTCGATGAGTTGCGCGACGATATCAGTGGTTTTATGGCGCCGAAAGACCCTGAAACAGCTTTGAGCTATGAATATAAAGCAACGGGTGAAAAATCGTTTGAACTCTGCGCAATATTTGTGACATCAAGTAGTGATCTTGCCTCCGATGGGTATGATATTTCATCACCATATCCAGTACTTAATGATGGTAAGGGCACATGGAATCATGATGTAGGTCGTGTTTGTTTTACACGAACAATTGATCCAGATCTTTACCCTCCGCTTAAACGTCCATTACAGTAATTAATTTTTAAAAAAGAGCTAGCGTTGCCAGCTCTTTTTTGTTAGGATATATAGGTTAAAATTCGGGCCTGTAGTTCAGTGGTAAAACGACCGATTTGCATTCGGTAGACGGGAGTTCGATTCTCCCCAGGTCCACAATTTAAAAAGTGGTAAATTATAGAATTATAGTAAATAGTAAAAATAGAAGTATGGCAATGTATGAAGCCACAACAAAAGAGGATAAGTGTATTTTTTGTGAAATAGTGGCTAAAAAAATAGTAACCCCAGGGTTATTTTGGGAGAGTGATGAATTTATGGCTTGGCTTGCTATAGACCCAAATACGGAAGGGTTTACATGCGTTATTCCAAAACAACATTTCGGAAGTGATGTTTTAAAAATGCCCAATGATATTTTACAAAGATTTATTATTGCTTCCAAAGAGGTTGCGCTTATTCTTGAGAATCATTTCGAAGATGTTGGTCGCGTTGGTTTAATCATGGAAGGAACTGGCATAGACCACGCGCATATAAAGCTTGTTCCAATGCATGGAACTGAGAATTTAAAGAAGGGTATTTGGCAACAAATCCCGAGTGGTAAAGAGTTCTGGTTTGATAGATACGAAGGTTGGATTTCCTCGGGTGGAGGACCGATGGCTAATCCTGAAAAACTAAAAAAACTTGCTGTTGATATAATTAATAAACAAAAATTTGGCGGGAGGGGCGGCTTGTTGTAGGATAATTCTGCACGAAGTTTAGAGTATCTCATAAAATCTGGTACTCTATGAATATGTACATCTTGTTTGATATCGGCGGTACGCATATGCGCGTTGCGTTGTCGCGTGATGGCAAAACTATTTCCGCAGGGCCTATTATCGTGCCGACACCTCAACTTTTTGATGATGGGGTAGCACGGTTTACTGATATTGCTCGCAAACTCCTTGGCGGTGGAAAATGCATTGCTGCCGCAGGTGGTGTGGCAGGACCATTTAACCATGATAAAAAAGTGTTTACTCATGCTCCACATATTCCTGATTGGGCAGGCAAGCCAATTGCGCAAAAGTTTTCAGATGCACTCGGAGGTGTACCACTACATTTTGAAAATGATGCAGCACTTGCCGCGCTCGCAGAAGCTCGTCGTGGTGCAGGCAAGGGGCATGAAATTGTCGCATACATAACTATTGGTACCGGCGTTGGTGGTGCGCGTGTTGAGGGAGGGCATATTGATAGAAATGCTTTTGGGTTTGAGCCCGGGCATCAAATTATTGAGGGCTCTAATATGCGCCTCGAAGATTTGATAGGAGGTAAGGCTCTTGAAGCTCGGTATAATAAGCGCCCATTGGAAATCAATGATGCGCGTGTGTGGGATGAGGTGGCAGAGAAGTTGTCGTATGCACTCGTCAATACAATTTTATATTGGTCACCAAATATTATCGTGTTGGGTGGCGCGATTTCACGCAAAATCCCACTTGATAAAGTTCAGCATATGACGCAAAAACTTTTAGCTGGATCGTCTGAGATGCCGGTAATTGTTTTATCGCATTTTGCAGATTCAAGCGGCATCGAGGGCGCAATTGAGCTTTTGGCTCCATGAAAAAAGTAGTTGTTTTTTTTGATGTTGATGGTACGTTACTCCGCGGTAATATAAATACCGCGATTTTGCTGTATTTATTTCGAAAAGGCGAACTTCCGATTGTTATGATTTTGCGGTCTTTGTTTTGGTATATGTCATGGCACTTAGGTTTTACAAACAATGTCGCGCACATCGCGCGAAAAGGTGCACAAGAGCTTGCGGGCATCTCAGAGGGGCATCTAAAGGATCTTGTGGATAATGCATTTGATCAAGAGGTGGCAAAAAATATTTATAAAGAAGCAGTTGCAATCATTAAAGATCATTGGGATAAAGGTCACGAAGTTATTTTATTGTCGAGCTCTTTTGAGCCATTTATAAAAAAAGTGGCTATGCATTTAAATATCCCCGAAGTTATTGCGACAAATCTTGAAGTTACGGGCGGCAAATACACAGGTCGTATACGTGGTGAGGTGGTGTGGGGCAACAAACATCATATTGTTGAGGAGTTTTGTCGAGCGCAAAAACCTGATGAAATATACGCGTATACTGATCAGTTTCAAGATGCTTCTATGTTAGAGTTAGTAACATATCCGGTTGCTGTAAATCCCGATTTTCGGCTTCGTCGTCGTGCTAGAACGAGGGGATGGGTGATTTTAAATTTTTATTGAGTCGTAGTACACTGGCAGTATATTTATGGAACAATTTCAATCAGGTCATATCGAAAAACTTTCTCCAGAAACTCGCAATGAAGTTCGTCAGAAAATCCAAGCACTTCATGCAGAATTAGGAGACTCCTTTTCTGTAGAAGAAACATCTGATGAATATATTATAGTACAGGGTGAGAGTAGAACGCATATTATAAAGCACTCAACAATACTTCATAGACCGGATGATCCTCATCAAAAAGTTGATCCACAAGATGCATGGCTTCTTTCGAAGGTTATTGAAGCACAAATTCGTTTTCCAGAGCTTGAAACGAGCGGTCAACAAATGAAAGCGCTGGATGCTCGTCAGCGAACTCAAGGTGAAAATAAAAATCCGTAGAATTGATCAATCACTGCCGCTTCCCGAGTATCACTCTTTGGGTGCTGCAGGTTTTGATTTTTGTTGTAGAGAAACCACAACGGTTGAGTCAAAATCTTTGGGATATATTTCGCTTAATGTGGCAATCGCATTGCCTGACGGTCATATGATATTACTTGCTGCCAGGTCTTCAACTCCAAAGCGTGGTTTAATGCTTGCAAATGGAGTCGGCATAATGGATCGCGATTACGCAGGTAATAGCGATGAGTATAAAGCAGTCGTGTATAATTATACCGATCAGCCGGTTACAGTTATGCGTGGGGAGCGTATTGTGCAAGGGATCGTGTTGAGATCAGACCAAGTCGAGTGGGAAGAAGTCTCGGATTTGGGCGTATCGGATCGGGGAGGTTTCGGTACTACGGGGAAATAATATTTATTTGACAGTATATATAAAATTTTGCGATTATTAAAAAACTAGGAGTTTCACTAAAAATATGGGCAAATTTATTATAGGAGTTATTGTAGTAGCGCTTGTTGGCTTTGGAGCTTATTTTGTTTTAAAAACGCCAGTAAATGCACCTGGTAACCAGAATGCAACTGTGCCACCTCCAACTTCAAGTGGAGACAATACACAGGACGATAAAGACAAAGTGGCTTTTGTAGAGGCGGTATACAAAATGAATGCAGTAAAAACATCAGGTCAGTCTGGTACTGTAATTTTTACTCAAGTAGATGGGAAGGCTCACGTTGAGCTCAATCTGCAGGGCAGCCCAAAGACTACACCACAGCCAGCTCATATCCATGTCGGATCGTGCGCTGAGCCAGGTGCTGTAAAGTATCCGTTAACAAATGTTGTTGGGGGAGTCTCGACAACTACCCTTGAGGTGTCTGTAGAAACTTTATCTCAAACAATTCCGTTTTCAGTTGTTGTGCATAAATCTGTCAAAGAGGTTGGCATATATACTGTTTGCGGGGATGTATTGCAAGACAATGTTATAGAAGCAGAGCCAATTACTATCTTGATCAACGATAAGAGCTTTTCTCCAGCTTCACTTACTATCAAGGCGGGGACTACAGTCATATTTAAGAACGAAGGCATAAATGAACACTGGCCAGCTTCGGCAATGCATCCGACGCATATCATATATCCAGGATCAAATATCGAAAAATGTAATACTGCAGAAGAGTCTAAAATTTTTGATGCGTGTCGAGGTATCCCAAGTGGTGCATCGTGGTCGTTTCAGTTTAATGAAAAAGGTACATGGAGGTATCATGACCACCTTGTTTCGGGGATGTTTGGCGCGGTTACAGTTGAATAATATAAATTAAGGCTTACAAAAAACTCTGCCAGATGGGCGGAGTTTTTTGTTGGCGAAATACAAAAAACCAGTATAATACATGAATATGCTGGATATTAAGTTTATTCGTGAAAATCCGGATCTCGTTAATGCTGCTGCTCGAAAAAAGCATCTTTTATTTAATGTTGAAGAGTTGATTAAGCTTGCCGACTTGCGTCGCGAGAAGAGTCGAGAGGTGGAGGCGATGCGGGCTGCCGCAA
>CAYIZO010000001.1:0-9692 GCA_964368005.1 uncultured Candidatus Saccharibacteria bacterium | reverse complement strand
GGGCTGAAGCAAATGCGGTTGCGGAGGCAGTGCCAAAAATTACAAATGAAGTCGACAGGCAGCGCGCTATTGAAGGTATGCGATCATTTAAAGTGAAGCTCGTAGAAAAAGAAAAAGAGCAGTCTATCGTTGAAGAAAAATATAAGGCTCTAATGTTTGAGGTGCCGAATATCCCTGATCCATCGGTGCCTGAAGGTACATCTGATGCTGAGAATCAAGAAGTACGCGTATGGGGTACAAAGCCTGAATTTGAGTTTGAGCCAAAAGACCATGTCGCGATTTTAAAGGATTTAGATTTAGTTGATTTCGAGAGGGGCACAAAGGTGGCGGGCTTCAGAGGGTATGTATTAAAGCGTGAGGCGGTGCTTCTTTCGATGGCTTTATGGCAGTTTGCAATACAGTATTTACAGCAAAAGAAATACGCTCCGTTGATTGTACCATCGCTTGCGCGAGAAGAAAATTTTATGGGTACTGGGTATTTTCCACAGGCACGTGAAGAGACATACGCAGCCGATGAGGATTTGTATTTGGTGGGTACTGGCGAGGTTTCTACGATGGGTATGTTTCGCGATGAAATATTTTCTGAATTAGATTTTCCAAAAAAATATGCAGCATTTTCACCCTGTTTTCGGCGAGAAATAGGAGCGCACGGAAAAGATACCAAAGGTCTCTATCGCGTTCACGAGTTTATGAAAGTTGAACAAATTGTTCTCTGTAAAGCAGACCATACAGAGTCGGTTAGGTTGCATGAGGAGATTAGAGAAAATGCAGAATCTATGCTACAAGCGCTTGGGCTTCATTAACGCGTGGTTTTAAATGCGGGTGGCGATCTCGGTCTTGGACAAGTTAAAAAATATGATATTGAAACGTGGATACCTTCACAGGCACGCTTTGGCGAAACCCATTCGGCATCTTATTTCCATGATTTTCAGACGCGGCGGTTAAATATTCGGTATCGCGATTCTGAGGGCGTAATTCGTTTCGCACATTCTTTGAATAATACTGCAGTGGCAACGCCACGGCTTTTAATAAGTATTCTTGAGCAAAATCAGAGAAGTGATGGTTCTATTAATATTCCTGAACCTTTAAGAGTATACATAGGAGCAGATGAAATACGACGCTGATGACTACATATCGAGGGCGACATAAACTTAAGACAAAAAAACGTCGCAGAGTTCGTTCAATATTTCGGCGCAAGAGTATATATATTTTTTTAGGCCTTATTGTTTGCATCGTAGGTTTATTTATATATTTTACTTCAAAACAATTTCAAGTTGATGATGTCTCGTTTGTAGGGTTGTCGCAGACGCCCGAAGCCGATGTTCGTGAATACCTCGATGTAAAGCTTTCGCAGAAGAAGCTTTTGGTTATACCAACGAATGTTATATGGCTTATTTCTCCAAGCGATCTTGCTCTTGATTTGACCCATACATTTTCAACATTAAAATCAGTAATTATTAAACGCAGATTCCCTCGATCTTTGGAGATAACTGTGGTGGAATTTGCGGGCTGGGGTGTATTATGTCACGGCGAGCCTGAAGAGTGTTTTTGGATCGATCAAGGGGGGGTTGCATTCGACCACGCTCCTGGATTTTCCGGTGTCATTGTTCCTAAAATTCGAGATAATCGTGATCGTGAACTTAAGCTTGGCGAGAGGCAACTTTCCGATAAGATTATGAGACTTATCGCATACTTTGATGCGCGCGCGGTTTCAAATAGTTATTTACAAAGTTTTCAGTATGCGATTGATGCGCGCGATCAAACTATTCGCCTGACAACGCGGGGCGGCTGGGATATTTTATTACTCGAGGCTTCTAACCCGGAGAGTGCATACAAAAATCTCAAAACAGCTCTCGAGGGAGAAATTAAAAACAAGGTTTCAGATCTCGTCTATGTAGATCTCCGTTTTGATAATAGAATTTTTTATAAGTTTAAAAACGAGTAACTTCACGGTATTTGGTAAATTAGTATTGAGGTTCCGACTCGGGTGAGGGGTGTTAGATTTTTGAGCCAAGAGTAAGTGTCTTCTGGTTTTTGAGGTGGAAATCCACCGACTGGTTTTGCCTGTGAGCCTGCGAGCGAGTTTATTGATACTGCAAAAAGTGATCCTGGTGGCGGTAACCCTTTCCACGAGCCCCAGTCCTGATATTGTGTACCGAGGTAGTAATCTCGCGCGCCACCTCCTGAGTCTCCAAAGTAATCAAGATATATTTTTTGATTGGGGTGAGAGCGTACAAAATCACCCAAGCGCTTTAAGTCTTGCCCCCAGTCATAATTTGAATCAGTGGCATACCAATACCCGTTTTCAGTGCCACCTGCAAGTTCGTTGTAGTAAGAGAGATAGTATGGAAAGTTAATAAAGGTATTGAGGGCAATCCATAAGCATGCGAGCGCGACAAAGAAAATTTTTGGTATGGGTGTAATAAATGCATGGTAAATAGTCGCAAGGTATCCAACGAGTGTTTTATTTTCAAATGATATTGGTTTACTGATCCATAGGGCAAGCTCGCGTGATACGAGAAAGTAAATAAAAGGAAATGTAGGCAATACATGACGTAGCCCGATGTTGAGCGGATTAAAAATTGATAGTACCCAATAAAACGCTATAAAAAATAAACTTGCAAATAAGGTAAAATTATTTTTTATCCAATCACGCAGTAACTGCCATGATTTTTTTTGGATTTGCAAAATTCGCCTGAGGGCTAGAAGCACAGAAACTACCAAGAGCAAAAGAAACCCAAGCGATTCTTTGAGTATGTATAGCGTCGGGAAATAGTACAACCATCCGTTACTCGACACCTCCCCCATAAAGTATGCGCTGTTACCTCCGGCGGTTCGCTGGGTTACCATCATCACGCCTAGCAGGTACTGACCTAAAGGCCGTGTGAATTGGTGCTCTATGAGCCAATAATCAAGATCGACAAAAAAGTGAACTTTAAATGTATCTATAAGCGAATGTGCGTCTGAGAGTTGTTTCGCTTGAGGGTAGTTCCACACGTGCCAAGTATAAAATATCCAAATAACAATTCCGCCAATTACGAAGATGAGAAAAATCTTTCCAAAGAATTTTAATGAATTTTTTGAAAATAATTTTTCGCGATTTGAGAGTAGCCACATGAATGTCAAAAAAAGATAGATCGGTATAAGCAAGAATAGAGAGAACTTTAAAAGTTGAGCTATTCCAAACATAACTCCAGCAATGATGAGTCTTTTTGCAGTTGGGCGGGCAAGAAATCGCACGAAGGATGTTATTCCAATAAAAACCCAAGAGCCGCAGCAATATCTGTCGTTACAAATCGTGAGTGTGCGATGATAGTAGGTGAGAAAGTGTAAAAAAATAGAGTCAGGAGCGCTATTTTTGTTCCATATGTTCTGCGTACCCAAAGGTAAAGGAGTGCGCCTAATAGTACCGCAAGTAGCATGATTGGTATTCGAGAAGCGTGAGTAATAGCATCTGCATTATTTCCAGATCTAAAAATAAGTAAGCCGCCTTGATCCCATTGACCGTTGACTTGATGCTGCCACGCATCAGTATTTGTTGGGAATGCAAGATTTAAAAATAAAAGAGGGAGTGCCGCCAGATCTTTCATAAGAGGCGGATGTTCAGGATTAAGTCGTGAATCTTTCTGAGTTAAGTATGAGTAGCCGGCGCCGATATGAGCTGGCTCATCAAAAATTAGTGAATCGTTCCACGACGATGTAATAGCAATTATAAAAAACAATACGAGGAGGGTCGATGCTACAAGGTTGCCAGCACGATACATATTACTCCGAGCACAGAAATCCTGGTTTTTGTGCGGGCCAAGCTACAAGTAGACCAGAATCGCTTGATTTGCAAAGTTTAAGACTTGGAATTCTTTTTTTAAGGGCGCCAAGTGTTGGTTGAAGGTTATCAATAGGTATAATTGCGCAGTCAGGGTTGCATTGAATAGTGTCTATTTGTTTTAGTGTAAGATAGAAAGTATTTTTAGAGCCGGGCGAGTCAGGAAGATATGTTTCTGATGCAAATAGTATTGGCTCAAGCTCCATGGGACGCCCTGTGACATCAATTGAGTCAACAGAACTGGTGATGATATATTTGGGGATTGTTTTAAACTCGGGATGAGTAAGAAAAAGTCCAATTTGGTACAAATCTCCCCCGAACGCTTGAGCTACCTCGGGTCTGATTGACCATCTCAAAAAATACCAATTATATGTATTACTACCAACTGCGATTAATATAATGAAGCCGAGTGCACCAATAGAAAATTGAATTACTTTTAAAAGAGCCTCCAAATCCGCGTGATGTTCTTCTTGCTTCTTGAACCAATTTATAATGGAAGAGAATACGAGGTAGAAACCAAGTGCTGCGCAAACATATACTGGCGGTATCATCACGATTGCTCGGAGGGCATGAGGGAGGCCCTCGGAAGAAATTGCGACTGGTAGAGTCATTGCCGCAAGCCATAGAGGTATAAGCCAATACTTCTTACGAATAACATCAAGAAGCCCAACGGTAAAGAAAATTGCTACTGGCCACCATAGTGATGGAAGTCCGGGCCAGTTATGGCGCCAGTTGAAATCTCCTGCATAGTAGAGCATGCCAACGGTTTTTCCGAGATTGGTTGCAAAAGCTTCTAGTGGGTTTGGCTGAGAAAAAATTGATATTTGCGAAGTACGACCGAAAAAATCTTGAGGATGTTGTGTGTAGTAAAGCCCGATGGGGATCGCGACTATAAATGCGGCAAACAAATAAATCGCAGGTAAGCAAATGATGCAAGAATCTTTTTCCTTCTTTGCTTTTTTATAAAAAAGAAAAAGTACTGGCAAGAGCAAGAGAGGTGCTACACGGTATGCGATGTATGAATAGAATCCGAGTCCAAAGAAAATACCTCCAAGCACACTTATCATTACAAGATGTGTATGTTTTGAATTGTCGAGGCGATTGTATACGTAGTAGAGGGCCCACAGAGCAGCTGTTAAAAAGAAAGGTGCCATGATCGCTCGAAACCCGATGCGTGAAAACATTACGTGCCAGAAGCTTGTTGCGAGGAGAGCGCCTGCGATGAGTGCTACATATTCATTTTTTGTATATTCACAAGTGAAAAGGTAGATTGCAAGCACGGTTAAAATTCCAAAAAGTGCACTCATAATGCGGAGCGCAAAAGAAGTATGCCCAAATACTTTTATTGAGAGCGCTTGCAGGTTTATAAACAATCCTTCACGGCCAAAATTTTCTGGATAATATTCTTGGAAGCCTTGCCATGAACGCAATGTGCCTAGCGCTTCGTGTGCATTATTTCCGTTCATAGCTTCATCGGGGAACAGTCCTGGTGGAGTTGAGGCGGGCGTTGGCCATGCACCTCGTGTTCGAGATTCCTGATAATCAATGTGCCAAACGCGGAAAAATGTAGCTATCACAAGTATTACAAAAAGAAGCCCCAAACTCAGTTTTTTATTCATAGTATTTTTATCTATTATAGCAAGATTATGTGCCGCGCATAGTGCATTATGGTATACTCGGTGTATGGAAGAAGGATCACGATTTGAATCTCCCGAAGCAGAGATCAAGTTTTTAGAACAAAAAATTCTTGAGAAACGTCGCGAGCTTGCTGATCATGATGCGCGCAGTTCCGTTGCAGAAACTCTCAAAGAGCACATTGCAGAAATCCCACACATGTCAGTGCCTACAGCTCCCACAAATCAAAATACAAAAGATGATGATGTGCTCGAAAAAAATGTCGCATTGTATGTCCAGATTGCATTTCAAAACGGTATTTCAGATGCCGTACGACAAATCCGCAATACTCACAATCCATTTTTAATTGATGCATTTCATGATGCGTTAACCGATCGGTTCCTTGATGCGCTTCGCGCGAAAGGACTTCTCGAAGATAATGTCTGATTTGTTATTTTTTCTGACATATTTTTTTATAGCACTCTTGGTGTTGTCGGGAGTCGGTTTTTATTTTTATATAGCGCGTCGTCGTCGTTCGGCTGAGCTTTCGGGTTCGATTGATACACTTCTTTACCGTGTTTTATTACCTCAGAGCGAAACTCCGGTAGCAGGCGAGTCAAAAGAAAAAGATCCAAAAGAAATTGTTCTCGCGATGGAACAGTTTTATGCCGCCTTTAGTACTATAAAGATGAGTGCGTGGCATGATATGCGTTACGGGGCACCTCGTATTGTATTTGAAGCCGCTCTTTCGCATGTAGGAGAAGAGGTTATTTTTTATGTTGCTATTCCGCGTTTGTACGCGCAGTTTATGACAAACCAGATTAATGCGATTTATCCCTCAGCAAAGATTGATCAAGTAGAAGACTATAATATTTTTCACCCTACGGGAGTGAGTATGGGGGCGACACTTACTTTGAAAAAAAATCCGATTCTTTCTCTTCGTACCTATAGCGAATTTGGGAGGGATCCACTAGAGATAATTACAGGCGCTTTTGCGAAATTAAAGAAAATCGGTGATGGTGGCGCGATTCAGGTAGTTGTAACGCCCACAAGGGTTCCACACCATAAGGCAGGAAAAGATGCAGCTCAAAAAATTCGAGGAGGGGCGTCGCTCAAAGAGGTTTCATCATCGGTTCAGGGCGAAATACAAAAACTTATAGCAGGACCTAAAAA
The DNA here is from genome assembly GCA_964368005.1 of uncultured Candidatus Saccharibacteria bacterium. GTDB lineage: Bacteria > Patescibacteriota > Minisyncoccia > Ryanbacterales > GWA2-47-10b > JBBTUF01. The sequence continues at coordinate 3,082 of CAYIZO010000001.1, read as the reverse complement.
GACACAAAATGAAAATAAAAAGCCAGCGCAAGGTGATGAAGATTTAGCAAAGCATATTGAGGAAAAAGCATCGCATCCTGCGTTTGATGTGAATATTCGACTACTTGCTTCAAGCGCTACACCGGAAGAAACTGAATCAATATTGAAGGGGCTTGAAGGAGCGTTCGCACAATTTAATAGTCCGCAAGGAAATGAATTTAAGTTTACTCGTGTGACTGGCGCAGCATTAGAATCACTAATGTATCAGTATTCATTTCGATTATTTTCAATGTCTGATGTCGCGTATCTTTCGTCGCGCGAACTTGCCGCGCTTTTTCACTTTCCCTATTCAGGATTTTTACAGCCAAATGTTCAGTATTTAAAAGCGCGTGAAGCACCAGCTCCTGTTGACTTGCCACAAACTGGCTTGCGGTTAGGCGTAAATTCGTTTCGTGGCGTGAATCACGATGTGTTTATAACCGACGATGATAGACGGCGACATATGTATGTAATAGGGCAGACGGGTACTGGTAAATCAACTCTTCTAAAAGAGATGGCTGTGCAAGATATCAATGCAGGTCGAGGTATTTGTTTTATCGACCCGCACGGGCAAGATGTCGAAGCGCTTATGGCTGCGGTTCCCGAATCTCGTCTCGACGATGTGATTTACTTTAATCCGGGTGATATTGATCGGCCGATGAGTTTAAATTTTTTGGAATATGATACAAAGTTTCCAGAGCAAAAATCTCTCATCGTAAATGAGTTGTTAGATATTTTTAATAAGCTCTACAATATGTCGGTTGCAGGTGGGCCGATGTTTGAACAATATTTTCGCAACGCGACCATGCTGGTGATGGAAGACCCCGCTAGCGGTAATACGCTACTCGAAGTTGAGCGGGTGATGGTTGATAAAGCATTTCGTGATTATAAGCTTTCGCGCTCGGCAAATGTTGTTGTGAATACATTCTGGCAAAAAATTGCAGAAAAAGCGGGAGGTGAGGCAAGTCTGCAAAATATGGTACCCTATATTACTTCAAAGTTTGATACATTTCTTGCAAACGATATTATGCGACCAATCATTGCGCAAGAGAAAAGCTCATTTAATTTTCGTCAGGCAATGGATGAGGGTAAAATTCTTCTCATAAATCTTTCAAAGGGGCGACTAGGTGAGCTTAATTCAAGCCTGCTCGGGCTTATAATTGTTGGTCGTATTTAAATTGCAGCGCTTTCAAGAGTCGATATTGCCGATGAAACCAAGCGCCGAGACTTTTACTTTTATATTGATGAGTTTCAAAATGTGACGACAAAGTCGATAGCGACGATTTTGTCAGAGGCTCGTAAGTATCGATTAAGTTTAACAATCGCGCACCAATTTTTAGGTCAGCTCGAAGAAGATATACGCAAGGCGGTTTTTGGAAACGTCGGCACAATTATCTCGTTTCGCATTGGTTCTGATGATGGCGAGTTTATGGAGAAGCAATTTAGCCCGGTATTTACCTCAAAAGATCTTCTCAATATTGATAACCGCAATGCCTATGTTAAACTACTAATACACGGGCAAACTGCTCGCGCATTTAATATAAAAATGTATTCACCCGTCGCGACTGATGTAAATCGTATTGAAAAAATAAAAGAAATTTCAAGACTACGCTACGGCAGACCGCGCACAGAAGTTGAGGCTGAAATTCGTAGTCGCTATCACGCATAATTATGTTTAAAAAAGATTTTGTACTCGCGGGAGTCATCGGGTTTATAACCGCAGTCTTTGCTACACCCATTTTATATTACTCAAATGACAGCTCTTGGGTATTCTCACGTTTTGGTATATCGTTTCCAATTTGGTACATCTATATTATTTTGCCATTTGCAGAATATATAGGATATATTGTTGCATCGAAGTTGTTTTCACATATATTGGCACTCAGGCAGCTCGGCAGATTTGTTATCACCGGGCTAATGAATTTTTGTGTAGACGCAGGGAGTGGAATATTTTTGAGCCAGCTTTTTCAGATAGATATTAAAAGTGATGGCTTTATACCATTTTTAGTTTTTACCGCTGCGATTGCTATTGTAAATAGTTACTTCTGGCAGCGTACATGGACTTTTGGAGAAAAGACGAAACCTACGCGCAAAGAATTTATTGCTTTTTTGATGGTTACGCTCGTAGGGCTCGGTATTAATATTACCGCCACAAAGATTGCGATACATTCGTTTGGCGTTTTCAATCTTGCAAACAGCGCTCAGCTATTGAGCGTTTCAAAAGTGGCGGCGACCGCTATCTCACTTTTTTGGAATTTTCTTGGGTACAAATTTTTTGTATTTAAATAATTTAATAACCCTATGACAGCCAAGAGAATAATATTTATTGTATTCTTTTTTATTGTATTTATTAGTGCGTTGATGGTTGGGATACGAGATTATCTGCCAAAATTAGTAAGAATATCAGAACCGTTGACTACAAAGATTCAAGACACACAAGATTTTCAAAAAATCTGTCGTGCAATATTACCTCGTGCCCATTCGCGAGCTCCTAACCATATGTGTGTCGTGAAAAATTTTATGAGCGTCGTTGAAGAGACAAACATTGATAGAGAGTGTGTTGATGGATCGGGCGTTGCAGGATGCGTAGTGTGTACATATGAGTGTCGTTGGATATTGCCAAAAGTATTTGACCAGGTTCACTTCTAGCGAGCGTGTATTTTTTTTGCTACTATAAGTGCCATGACAGGTGAACCAGAGCACTTAGTTCTCTATAGAAAATATCGACCCAAATCATTCGCAGAGGTTGTAGGGCAGGAGCATATTGTGACGGTGCTCAAAAATGCATTACGCCTCGGGCATGTCGGGCATGCGTATTTGTTTTCGGGTACGCGCGGCACAGGCAAGACTACACTCGCGCGGTTACTCGCTAAAGCCTATAACTGTGAAAAACTTTCAGATGATGGCGAGCCGTGCAACAAGTGCGCTACATGTCGTGAATTTTCTCTTGGTCGTGCGCTCGATATGATTGAGATTGATGCGGCTTCAGCGCGTGGTATCGATGATATTCGCGAGCTTCGTGAATCAGTCAGGTTTAGCCCGATGCACGCGCGCCGGATAATAT